>JBOGEW010000387.1:0-7687 GCA_050742075.1 Acidimicrobiia bacterium | reverse complement strand
TCCTCTGGCTCCCCGAACCTTTCCAGACTGAGCGAGGACAAAACCCCTTGCTTTACCTCGTCGGAGAGGGCATTGGTCATGTCGGTGGTGATGAAACCGGGGGCGACGACGTTGGCGGTGATGCCGCGGCTTCCGACCTCCTTCGCCACCGACTTGGTAAATCCGATGAGGCCGGCTTTGGAAGCGGCATAGTTGGACTGGCCGGGATTTCCAGCGATCCCGGCCACCGAAGAGATCGAGACGATTCGTCCGAAACGCCCCCGCAGCATCGACTTCAGGGCCGCCTTGGTACAGAGGAAGGCCGAACGCAGGTTGGTGGCGAGGACGCGGTCGAAGTCCTCGGCGCTCATCCGGAGGAGGAGGTTGTCGGCCGTGATCCCGGCATTGTTGACCAGGATCTCGACCGGTCCCAGCTCTGCGACTACTCCCTCGAAGAGCCGCTCCACCGCCAAAGCGTCGGAGACATCGGCCCCAAAGGCCCGGGCTTTACCGCCCTGGCCCTCGATTTCGGAGACGACCTCCTGGGCGGCCGACCCAGAGGTGGAAAAGTTGACCGCCACGAGGTGCCCGGCTCTGGCCAACGAGAGAGCAATCGCACGACCGATCCCCCGGGAAGCCCCGGTGACGAGGGCGGTACGGGTCACGAACTAGCCAGGTGTCCGAAAAACTCGAGATTGGGAGCCAGCAATTCCATGGTGCTGCGGTCGTTGGGAGGAAGGGTGGCATCGCTCGTGCCAAGGGGCTCGACCCGCTCGCCCCAGCGGATTACCGCCGCTCCCCACGAGAGACCGGCGCCAAAGGCGGCCAGCACGATGATCGCCCCGGGCTCGATCCGGTGCGACTCGAGCGCCTCGGTGAGGGCGACGGGAATCGTGGCCGCCGAGGTGTTGCCATACGACTCGATGTTGATCATTACCTTCGCCGGGTCGAGTTTGAGCCGGCGGGCGGTGGCGTCGATGATCCGAACATTGGCCTGGTGGGGAATCAAGAGGCCGATCTCGTCGAGCCCAATGCCAGCCTGCTTGAGGACGCGGATCGAGGCGTCACCCATGGTCGTGACTGCCCGACGGAAAACCTCGGGGCCATCCATCTGGATGCCCGACTCAGCTGGATCGGGGTTGCCCCGATCCCCCGCAGTGCCGTGCTCGGGAATGCAAAGGATCGAGGCGGCCGAACCGTCCATCCCTAGTTCAGATGCGAGAAGGCCAACGTCTTCATCGGTCGCCTCGAGGACGACGGCTCCGGCCCCATCGCCGAACAGCACGGCGGTCGCCCGGTTGGTGAAATCCAGGTGATAGTGGAGCTTCTCAGCCCCGATCACCAGCACCGTGCGATGGGTCCCGGCGGCAATCATGTTCGAGCCGATCACGAGCGAATAGATGAAGCCTGAACAAGCGGCGTTCACGTCGAAAGCGCCGGCCTGCCAGGCCCCTAGCTTTGCCTGGATCAAAGAGGCGGTCGAGGGGATGAGAGAGTCACCGGTGCAGGTGCCCACGATGATCAGGTCGAGATCGGCCGCAGTTTTTCCGGCCGCGGCGAGGGCATGAGCGCCGGCGACAGCCGACATGTCGGAAACCTCGGCGTGGGAGATTCGGCGCTCTTTGATCCCGGTTCTGGTCGTAATCCACTCGTCGGTAGTGTCGACGATCTGCTCAAGATCGTGATTGGAAAGAACTGCCTCCGGCATGCACTTTCCCCACCCGGTGATCATCGAATTGGCCATCGTCCCTCCTGTCTCAGTCGATGGTACCGAGAGCCTCCACCAGGGGAGGGATCCCGTCGGAATTGGAAACTGTCAGATAGCGGAGCCCGGGGGCCGACCGTTTAGCCAAGCCAGCCGTGACGTCGCCTGGTCCGACGTGCGCAAAGGTGTCGACTCCAGTTGCGGCTAAGGCTTGGAGCGTGTCGGCGAACCGTACCGGCGAGACGACCTGGCGAACCAGCTGATCCTTGATGAGCTCTGAGTGGTGGGGCTCGGCGGTGACATTGCTCCAGACCTGGAAACGACCTTGACCGATCTCCACCCCCGCTAGCGCCGCCGCCAGACGGTCGGCGGCGGCTCCCATGAACGGAGAGTGGAACGCGCCTGTCACCTTCAGGCGAATCACCCGCTTGATCCCGAGGTTCGCCATCTCGGACTCGAGCCAGTCGATGTCTTCGGCGCCGCCGGAGACGACCACCTGACCAGGAGCGTTGATGTTGGCGACGAAAAGGCGGCCACCCATCTGGCGGCGGGTGAGGGCGACGCTTTCGGTGGCTTCCAGGTCGGCCCCGATGACAGCGGCCATCCCCGAGGCCTCCTGATCGGCGGCACCTGCCATCGCCCGGCCTCGCTCCGCTACCACTGCTAGGCCCTGCTCGAAGTCAAGGGCACCGGCGGCCGCCAGCGCGGTGTACTCACCGAGGGAATGCCCGGCGGCGGCCGTGGGCATCACAGGCATCTCTTTGGCGAGCTCGTCCCAGAGGGCGTAGCTGACGGCGTAGAGCGCCGGTTGGGCGTACTCGGTGCGGGTCAACTCCTCGTCCTCGGCCTCGAGGCACATCTGGCGGAGTGACCATCCCAGGATCTCGTCGGCCGCGGCGCCGAGCAGGTCCGGTCGCCGATCGAAAAGATCCGCTCCCATTCCCCGAAACTGGCTTCCCTGACCCGGGAAGAGGACGGCCAGCGCCACCGCCAGATCAGCCGAGGCTGCGAACGAGGCGGTCGACGTCCTCGCGGTTGACGTCGCGATGAGTAACAAGGCGGAGAATGCCGCCGAAGGCCGGATTGATCTTGATCCCGTCCTGCGCCAGAGATTGTCGCCAGTCTGGCAAGGGACGGGGAAGACTCTCGGGCTGGATCTGAACCATGTTGGTCTCCACCTGGGTCAGATCCACCAGACCCGGATGCTCCTGGTCAAGGCTCTCGGCGAGGTAGTGGGCCAGCTCGTGGTCTTCTTTGAGTCGATCTCTGTCGCGCAACCCGATCCGGGCCGCCGCCGCCACCACGCCCGCCTGTCGCATGGCACCGCCCATGCGCTTACGGAGATAACGGGCCTCGTTCATCATCTCCTGAGTACCGCAAAGCACAGATCCGACAGGCGCGCCGAGGCCCTTCGAAAAACAGAACTGGACGGTGTCGGCGGTCGCGGCAAAGGAGTCGGCCGCGACTCCGGAGGCGGTCACGGCATTGAAGATCCGGGCGCCGTCGAGATGAATCGCCAATCCGTGGCGGCGGGCGACGGCGCTGGTCGCCACCATCAACTCGTAGGGCACGACCCTCCCGCCGGAGAGGTTGTGGGTGTTCTCCCAAACCATGAGCCTGATGCGGGGAAAGAACCCGGCCTGAGCGATGGCCGCCTCGACTTGCGCCGCCGTCACCCGCCCCGCAGTCGAATCGACGGTCCGAAACGCGACTCCGGAAAGGGCAGCCGGTCCCCCCGCCTCGACGTTGCGAACGTGGACGCCAGGGTCGGCGAGAACGTCGTCGCCGGGCTTGGTTTGCATCATGACCGCAATCTGGTTTCCCATAGTGCCGGTTGGCATGAAGACCGCCGCGTCCTTCCCGACGACGGCGGCGGCTTCTTCCTCTAGGGCGTTGACCGTGGGGTCGTCGTGGTAGACGTCATCTCCCACCTCAGCCGCCACCATCGCCCGGCGCATCTCCTCGGTCGGACGGGTGACGGTGTCGGAACGAAAGTCGGCGATCCCGTCAGAAAAGGGCACGGCCCGAGGGTAGTTGAACCTTCTGCGCGGATTTTTCCGAGCAGGGAACAGGCTTTCTTGCACAGAACTTGCCTGGTGCGGCTGCTGTGCGGGTTTTTTCGTGCCTGAAACGGGGTTTTCCGCGCAGAATCAGGCAGCGAGGAATCGGGCAATCTCTTGTATGACCAAGCCCGGGTTTCGCATCACGGTTCGACCGGAGAATCGGCGCAGCTGCCATTCGGCCTCGAAGATCAGGTTTTGACGCACGAGATCGAGCTCGAGCTGGCGGGCGGTTGAGTGAGCCTCTAACCCGTCGATTTCGATGGCCTTGACCCGCCGAGGCCAAGCGAAGTCCAGAACTGCGATAGTCCCCTCCGCCAGCTCCACGACGAATTGACGCTCCGGCTCTTCGATTCCGGCCCAACGCATCTTGCGCAGGATGAACGTTTCGGCGGGGCTGCCGAGGGTCGGGCCGCTTCGTCTCCGTCGAGGACGGCGATCACCTTCGATCGGCCCTTAACGCCCTTCTTGCCATGTACGTACAGGCATTCGGCCATCTTTTCGGGTTGGGTCAATCTCAGACGAATCCCGCTGTCGTACAGCTGCTCGACGGTGCCGGTGGGCACATAGGCGGCGAAGTCGAGAATTGCTCGCTCGACTGGCACTACCGGAATCGCGTCAACGACGCAATGCTCGATCGGACGCCTCGTCGATGAACGAGTACGTGCTCGGGCGTCGGGAGGTGGCCCACTGGGACCGTCAATTCGATCGCCGCCAAGCTGACTCCCTGCAGGCTCCATAAATGAGCGGCGGTGCGATGAGAAACAACTGCAAGCGGTCCTGCGGCGAGCGTCGCTGCTCTGAGTCGCCCTCGCCAGGTCAAGGGCGTGACTCCAATTCGGTAAACACCAGCATGGATCTGCGTCCAATGACCTACGCCGATGAGCGCGGCTACGACTTCGTCCGTGCCTCCGTTCTCCTGAATGGTCGGACGATCCACCAGACCGTGGTTTGCCGCCGCGAAGGCATGAATTGCATCCAGGTCCATCGAGAGAACATGTCAGGAATTCGAAGCGAGGGAAAGGGGTATGTCGCAGACCCCGATCGCTCTCACATGAACTGCGCGGATTTCCCAGTGTGAGACGGGTTCTTCCGCACAGACGGGAGAGCGCGCCGAATCTGTGCGGATTTTCTTGGCCCCGGGCGGGAAAAAATCCGCGCAGCACCTCAGAGGAGGTTGAGAGCCTTGCGGATACCCCGCACCGCCTGAGAGATGCGGTGCTCGTTTTCGACCAACGCGAACCGGACGTGTCCATCCCCGCTGGGCCCGAAGCCGATGCCAGGGCTGACGGCGACCTTGGCCCGGTCGAGCAGATCGAGGGTGAATGCCATCGAGCCCTGCTCCTGATAGGGATCGGGAATCGGAGCCCAAAGAAACATCGTCCCGGTGGGTCGCTCCACCTTCCACCCATTGCGGCTGAGCCCGTCGACGAGGACATTCCGGCGCCTCTCGTACGTCTCGCAGACCTCGGACACGTAGTCGTCTCCTTCGTTGAGGGCGATGATCGAGGCAATCTGGATCGGCTGGAAGGTTCCATAGTCGAGATAGCTCTTGAGCTTTGCCAGGGCGGCGATCGCCTCTCGGTTGCCGACACAGAAGCCCATCCGCCAACCAGCCATCGAATGGCCCTTGGTCAACGTGTAGAGCTCGACCGCCACTTCCTTCGCCCCCTCCACCTCGAGGATCGACGGCGGCTCGTAGCCGTCGAAGAAAACGTCGGCATAGGCGAAGTCATGAACCACCAAGAAGCCATGTCGGTGGGCCATCTCCACTAGTCGGCGGAAGAACCCGATATCGACGCAGACGGTGGTGGGGTTGTGGGGGAAGGCACAGATGACAACCCGCGGCTTAGGGGCGCGGGCCACCTCCTCCTCCAGCCGCTCGAAGTAGGTCTCATCAGCGCTGACCGGAATGCGACGAACTTCGGCTCCTGCCAGCCCCGGGGCGTATATATGAATCGGATAGGAAGGCTCGGGAACCACTGCCACGTCGCCCGGCTCAACCAGCACCCAGAGCAGGTGGGAGAGGCCCTCCTTCGCTCCGATGGTGGCGATGACCTCGGTTTCGGGGTCGAGGGTGATCCCGAACCGCCGCCAGTACCGATCGGCCGCCGCCTTGCGCAAATTGGGAAGCCCCCGGCTGACCGAATACCGATGGTTGCGAGGGTTCTGGGCAGCCTCGATCAGCTTCTCGACCACGTTCATCGCACTCGGAATGTCCGGGTTCCCGAAACCGAGGTCGATGATGTCTTCCCCCGCCCGCCGCGCCTCGAGCTTGCGCTGATTCACCGTCCCGAAGACATAGGGTGGCAGATCGTCGATGCGGCGGAAATCCACCCACGGATTCTGGCCGATCCCGTGTTCTCCGCGCTCAAACCGGTTATTTGCTAGCGGTCTAACTGATAAAAACGGGTTTAGGCACCCAATACCGCCTGTGAAAAGAGCTCCCAATTGGGCGAGCGGTTGGGGACGACCGAGACGATGATCTCGTCGACCACCGAGCCGATCCTCTCCAGGTGGCTCTTGATTTTCAAAGGGGTCCCGGCGACTGTTCCTTGCGAGCCGCCCCTATCTGCGATCTGCTTCTCCAGCGAGGCCGCATCCGGAGCGAGGAGCAACGTACCACCCCAAGAAATGGCGAACGGCTTCGAACCAACCATCGCCCGCACTTCGTCAGCCTCGGCCGAGAGCTCCTCGACAGAAGCCCCCCAGGCGTTCCAGCCATCCGCCAGCTGCGCCGCCAGTTCACGCATAAGGCGATGGCGGCCACCGACCCACACCGGCAAGGTCGGCGCCACCGCCCTGACGGCGGCGATGGTTTCGCCCAGAAGGCTCAGGCGTTCCTCAAGCGTGGGGAGCGCCTGCCCGAAGCGACGGGCTTCTTCGGCCGACATCGAGTCACCAACTCCGAGCCCCAACACTGCCCGACCCGGGGCGAGCGCGACCAGGGTCGCCGCGGCCGCGGCGCTGATTTCCGGGGGTCGCAGGGTCACCCTCATGACGAGCGAGCCAACCGTCACAGTCGAGGAAGCACCGAGGGCGCCGAGAATCGAGGTCAGTTCGAACACCGGACGATGCGGATCTCCCAGGGGCACCAGGTGGTCGAAGGCGAAGAGTCCGTTGAAACCGTATTCCGAGGCGCTCGTCGCCAGGGCGAGAAGGTGGTGGGGGTCGGTCGAGAATTGGGGAACGGTCAGCGAGACCGGGACCATTAGCCGCCGGCCAACCGTCCCAGCAGCTTGCGAATCTTTTGCGGAACGAAGTCGTTGATGGTGGTTAGCGCCGAGCGGACCATCTCGAGGATGTCCTGGGGTCCGTCCCAGTGCTCGACGACGATTTCCTCACCCGCCCGATCAATCAGGTGATTGAGGGCGAATGCGACGATAAACAGGTCATCGAGGATTCCCGCCACCGGAATCATCTCGGGGAGGATGTCGATGGGCGACAGCACATACCCCACGGCCGCCAGCAGCACCAGCTTCGATCGTCGTGATACTCGTGGGTCCTTCACCAGTCTGCTCAACAGTTTGACGAGGTTCGGAAGCATCAGCGCGGCATCTTTGGCCAGCTGCCGAGCCTGAATCGAGCCCCCCGAATGGGGAGGAATGACTTCGTCAGGGCGCACCGAGCCTCCCCGTTTCTGATCCCCTTCCATCGGGCCAGGATAAATCGTCTTCCGCCGTAGTGGCCGTTAGCAACGCTGCCCCCACCGCTCCTCCCCACATTCCGAAGCGCCCGGCCACGACCGGTGTCGTCTCCCGGTGGTCGGCACCCTCGAGCACGTAGCCGATTTCCGACCGGGCCGGCGCCAGGATCTCTTCCCCCGCACCGGCGATCACCCCGCCGCCGACGACCACGATGTCGGGATCGAGCAGGGCAATCAAGTTGGCCAGTCCCCGGCCCAGCCAGCGACCTGCGTTGTCGAGTATCGCCTGGGCCCGTC
>JBOGEW010000386.1:0-2999 GCA_050742075.1 Acidimicrobiia bacterium | reverse complement strand
GTATGTGGGTGACCACTAACCACCAACGAATCGCAATCATCACCGGGGCCTCTCGTGGTCTCGGCCTGGCCCTCGCTCGGCGACTTGCCTCTGACGGCTACTCCCTCGTAGTCGACGGGCGCGGGGCCGAACGCCTCGAACGAGCTCGGGCCCAACTCGCCTCGACTACGAAAGTCATCGCCATCCCCGGAGATGTCTCGGATCCCGACCATCGCCGGCAATTGATCGAAGCCGCCGACGGCTCCCTCGATCTCTTGATCAACAACGCCTCGATCCTCGGACCGAGCCCCCAGCCCAACCTGGCCGACTATCCGCTGGATGTCCTCGAGCAGGTGTATCGGACAAACGTCATCGCTCCCCTTGGGTTGATCCAATTAGCCCTCCCGCTGCTGCGACTCTCGCAGGGAACGGTCATCAATATCACCTCCGACGCCGCTTTGGAGGCATATGAAGGTTGGGGTGGGTATGGCTCCTCGAAGGCCGCCCTCGAACAAGTTTCTCGAATTCTCGCCGCCGAAGAACCCCAGGTCCGGGTCTATTGGGTTGACCCCGGTGACATGAATACCCAGATGCATCAGGAGGCGTTCCCCGGGGAGGACATCTCCGATCGACCACCACCGGAAGCGAGCATTCCCGGGCTCTTCGACCTGATCCAGGGCACCCGGCCCTCGGGTCGTTACTCGTCCCGCGAACTAGCAGCAGCCACATGATCGCCAGCATGGCTCTCGAATTCGATCTCCCCGCAACTCAGGTTGCGACCTCGCCTCCTGAAGCACGCGGGACGGGCAGAGACGACGTTCGACTGATGGTCTTCTCCGCCCCCTCAGGTCCGCTGATTCACACCCGCTTTGGCCAACTCGGGGAGCACCTCCGGCCGGGAGATGCCTTCGTCATCAATGTGTCGGCAACGATGCCCTATGCCCTCGACGCCCGAACCAACGACGGGATGTCCCTCCGGGTTCATCTTTCGGGCCTGGGAGCCGACGGTCTCTGGAGCGTCGAGGTCCGGACGCCACGAGGCATCGGCAGCGCCCCCGGTCCGAGCCTCAAGCCACAGACTCTGCATCTCGAACGCGGCGGTTCGATCCACCTCCTGGCACAGGACATCCGGACCCCGAGGCTCTGGCGCGCGAGCCTCGAGTTGCCACTCGAGCTGGCTGCGTACCTAGACGGCCATGGCAAGCCGATTCGATACGGGGACGGCGGCGAGCCTTGGCCGCTATCCGCCTATCAGACGGTTTACGCGACCGAGCCCGGGAGCGCCGAGATGCCGAGCGCAGGCCGCCCCCTCACACGCGAGATGCTGGTGGAACTGGCGTCGCGGGGCGTCATCTTGGTACCGTTGATGCTGCACTCGGGAGTCTCGTCATTCGAAACCGGTGAGGTTCCGGGTCTCGAACGGTTTCGGGTTTCGGCATCGGCAGCGGGTGTGGTCAACTCCCTGCGAGCACAGGGTGGAAGAGTGATCGCGGTCGGCACCACCGCTCTCCGCGCCCTCGAGAGCGCAGCCGATGAGGGCGGGACTCTGCGTGCCGCGGACGAATACACCGACCTCGTGATCGGTGAGGGGCGTGGCGTGCGAGCGATCGACGGGCTCTTGACGGGCTGGCACGAACCGGGCGCGAGCCACCTCTCGATCATCGAGAGCGTTGCCGGGCCGAAAGGTGCGCGCCGAATGTACAAAGCCGCGCTCGACGCCGGTTACCTCTGGCATGAGTTCGGCGACTCCTGCCTCATCCTTCGCTGATGGCAAGCAGCACCCGAGCTGTTCGAATTGCGGCCCACCTTCATCCCCAGCACGGCAAGTACCGCGATCTGCGGGCGGCTGTCGAGAACATCGAGGACATGGGTTTCGACTTGCTCTACACCTGGGACCATTTCTTCCCGCTGTATGGCGAGCGCGACGGGACCCACTTTGAATGCTGGTCGATGCTGGCGGCCTGGGCGGAGCAGACGGCGCGAGTGGAGATCGGTGCGCTCGTCACCTGCAACTCCTACCGCAACCCGGACCTCCTGGCCGACGTGGCGAGAACGGTCGATCACATCTCCGGGGGTCGCCTGGTTTTCGGCATCGGCTCGGGGTGGTTCCAACGTGACTACGACGAATACGGGTATGAATTCGGGACCAAGGGCAGGCGCCTCGACCGTCTGGCTGAGACTCTCCCCCGCATCAAGGCTCGCTGGGGAAAGCTCAACCCTCCGCCAATCCGTCCCCTTCCAGTGCTGATCGCCGGAGGCGGCTTGAAGAAGACGCTGCGCATCGTCGCCGAGCACGCCGACTCCTGGCATGGCGGCTTCCCCGACGATCCCGCGGAGATGGAGCTCAAGGTCGAAGCATTGCGTCGCTGGTGCGCTGAGTTGGGCCGCAATCCGACTGAGATCGAGTGGGGTCTTGGCGTCGAACCCGACGATCTCGACCGCTTCCTGTCCAAGGATGCCCCGACTTATGTCGAGATGGGTTTCACCCAGTTCACCCTCGGTTGCACCGGCCCGGCTTGGGATGTCGAGCGGGGCCGTGAGTGGCTTTCCTGGCGAGACAGCCTGGCCTAGGCGGCGGTCGTCCCAACCTCGTGGGCTCCCGCGCTCCTGGCGAGAGCGCCCGCAATCAATCCGATGACAAAGCCACCGATGTGGGCCATGTATGCCACGCCCCCTGTCGTTTGCTCCGAGACGGCGAAGGCGCCGACTCCGTTGATGAACTGAAACAGGGCCCACATTCCAATGACCGCGATGGCTGGAAGCAAGGCCTGCCTGAACCCGATCATCACTCGCACCCGGTTGCGAGGGAACAGCACCAGGTAGGCGCCCAAGACGCCGGAAACCGCGCCCGAAGCGCCCAGGGTCGGGATCGGTGAGTCGGGATCAATCAGGATTTGAGCCAGGGCAGCCACTATTCCCGCCAGAAGATAGAAGAGGACGTAGAGACCCCGGCTGATGGCGTGCTCGACGTTGTCGCCAAATACCCACAGGAACACCATGTTGCCGATCAGGTGGAGCCA
>JBOGEW010000385.1:0-3382 GCA_050742075.1 Acidimicrobiia bacterium | reverse complement strand
TTCACCGCCTTTCCTATCGGCGCACAAACCATCCGAATCTTCATGTTCGGGGCTATAAGGAAGAGGGCACGACCACGACACCGTTCGACATGGTCATGCTCAACGATCTCGACCGTTTCCATCTCGTCATGGATGTGATCGACCGCGTTCCGGGGCTCGGATCTAAGTTCGCCGGGCTGAGACAAACCCTGGCCGACCTTCGTGCCCAACATCGCGCCTACACCCGAGAGCACGGGGAGGATTCGCCTGAAATTCGCGACTGGGTCTGGCCCTATTAGCAGGGCCGTCTCTTGAGGACCCTGGTCGTCAATGCCGGCTCGAGCAGCCTGAAGCTGCGAGTCATCGATCAAGACGACGAAGTCGTCCATTCTGTTGACATGCCGGCGATTGGGCGTGGGAGTGGTCCAAAGGAGATCGCCTCAGCGATGGCCGAGTGCGGTGACGTCGACGGCGTAGGCCACCGCATCGTTCACGGCGGCAGTGTTTTCTCGAAACCGGTCAGAGTTGATGGAGATGTCGTCAAAGAACTCACCCGCCTCGTCGATTTAGCCCCGCTTCACCAACCGCTGTCATTGGCGGCCCTCGATGCCGTCACCGCGGCCATGCCATCCATTCCAGCCGTGGCATGCTTCGATACCGCATTCCACGCCGACCTCCCACCGGCTGCGGCGACCTATGCCCTTCCCCGTGAGTGGAGGGAGCAATGGGGTCTTCGACGCTACGGGTTTCACGGATTGTCGCACTCATATGCCGCGGCCAAAGCCTCCCAGCTGATGGGCCGGTCGGTCGAAGAGACGAGCATCGTCACCTGCCACCTCGGAGCCGGGGCGTCGTTGGCGGCCGTCCGCCATGGCCGTTCTGTAGACACCACGATGGGCTTTACTCCCCTGGAGGGTTTGGTAATGGCAACTCGCTCGGGCTCCATCGACCCCGGACTCTTGTTGTGGTTGGCAAACACCGTCGGCATGTCAGGGGAGGAGCTAGCCAAGGGACTTGAAGAACAGTCGGGGCTTCAGGGGCTAGCGGGCACCGCCGACATGCGCGAGGTGCTGGCCGCGGCCGAAGCGGGGAGCACCGATGCTCGGCTAGCCCTCGATGTCTACCTTCATCGGCTGCGGATCGGTATTGCCTCGATGACTGCCTCGCTGGGGGGGCTCGACGGGCTGGTGTTCACCGGAGGCGTGGGTGAAAACTCACCGATCATCCGGGAACGGACCATCGAGGGCCTTCATTACCTCGGGCTGGTCCTTGACTACGAGAAAAATCGCGAGGACGGCGGAGACCGAGAAATCAGCCGGCCAAACACGGCAGTCCACGTGGCCGTAGTCGAAGCCCGCGAAGATCTCCAGATCGCTCGCGACGTCCGGTTGTTGCTCGGTCAGAGGTCTTGAAGCTTTCACGTCCTTCTCATCGTCCTCCGCGGACCGCAGCCGTCGGTACCCCATAACCCCGGCGAGTCACGTCCCGCGCATTTCCCTCCCCCGCCCCCTCGCGTTTGTCGATCGACAGGCGCGGGTATTTCCATCATGTGCAATTCGCCACCTTCCAGCGCGGCCCCAATGGCCGCGCTGGTCTTCCTTTGGTAGCGACCGCAGTCCATAACGGACACGAGGTCCGTGCTGAGGTGGCCGAGCTGTTGGCGGTCGACGAAGCGACCCGGCTCCGTGAAGAAGATCCTTTCACAGACTTCTTCGCCTCTGCATTCGAAGTCTCCGTCATCGTCTTTCGCTCCCGATTCGAGGTAGATCTCAACCGGGCGCGGTCGGAGGCGGTCTATAGCAATGCCGAGGAGGCATGGCACATCGAGATTTGGAAGAAGCCGCTGCCCACGGCAGTGAAGGACGAGTCGCTGCATTTTTACGACCGGTTCTTCGCCGATCTCAGGACCCTGCTCGACGAAGTGGCAGGCACTCATGGTGGCTTCGTGCTCTACGACCTTCACTCTTACAACCATCGCCGCCAAGGCTCTGAGTCCGCCCCCGCACCGGCGGCGGAAAATCCGGTGGTGAATCTTGGGACAGGTTCCCTGCCGGAGCTATGGCGACCGTTGGCGGACACGTTCGTCGAGGTCATGGGAGCGCAGGAGGCGTGGGGCGAGCCCGTCGACGTGCGTGAGAACGTGAAGTTCACGGGCCGCCAGGTGGCGCGCTGGGTGCATGCCAACTACGGAGAGGTCGCCTGTGCCCTCTCTATCGAGCTCAAGAAGGTGTGGATGGACGAGTGGACCGGCAAGGTCGATATCGGAAGGCAGGTCGCACTCCGCGATGCGCTTATGGCTACCGTCGAGCCCGTGACCGCAGCCTGGAGAATCTGTGCCGGTCACTGAACAAGACCTTAAGGTCGATCGGGAACTGGCCGAGATCGCGGGCCTGCTGCCCCTCCTGAGCTTGATTACGCCGATCAATGTGCCCGAGGCACGGAAGGCGTTCCTGGCCGGGGAGGAGCCAGTGTTCACATATCGTGACCTTCCCGACCTCGAGGAGATCTCCGACCGCCTCGACAAAGTCGATCCCACCATTGCCGAAGACCCGACCGTGTCACATCTCGCTGTGGGATTGATCAAGGAGCTACGGCTTCGCCTCGAATTGCTTCGCCATCGAAACACCGAGCAAGCCTTTTTCGTCGCCGTCGAGCTGTTCGGGCATGTCGAGGACAAGACGCTGGCGTTGGCCGAGCAACTGCTGCTGCGGCCGCCCGAGCAAGACACGCCAGCACGCACTCTCAACGCCGCCGAGTTTTCGGTGTTGGCTCAGGACGAGATCGACCATTATCGAGAAATGTATCCCGGACTTGGGGCCAAGGTCCTCCTGACGGATTCCCGGCCCGGGATCATGGTGGAAGCGGGCGACCTCTATATCGGCGTCCCGGCGCGAATCGACATCGCGATAGTTCCTGGGCTCCTCGCTCACGAGGTAGGAACCCACGTCCTCACGTTCGCCAATGGCCGCTGCCAACCGTTGCAGATGCTCTCCCTCGGGCTCGCCAGCTACGACGAACTGCAAGAGGCCATGGGGGTGCTGGCCGAGCACCTGACCAGTGGTTTGTCGCTTTCCCGGCTCAGAATGCTCGCCTCACGGGTGGTGGTCGCTCATCGCCGGGCCCGGGGGGTTCCATTTCGCGCGGTACACGCCGAATTGATGGAGCGCGGCTTTCGACGCCGCGAAGCGTTTACGACGGTCATGCGGGCCTATCGAGGCGGGGGAAACACCAAGGACGCGATCTATTTGCGGGGCCTGGTGCGGCTGCTCGAACAAATCCGAGCGGGGGTCGACCTCTCGATCCTTTATGTCGGCAAGATCAGTTTTGAAGCCGTTCCTTTGATAGACGACCTCACAAGCCGAGCCATCCTCCAGCCTCCGCCCCTGCGACCAATGTTCCTCGA
>JBOGEW010000384.1:0-3366 GCA_050742075.1 Acidimicrobiia bacterium | reverse complement strand
ACCCAGTTCGACACCACTTCGAAGTACTTCGACCCGAAAGCGACGCCCGCGGCACCCAAATGGCACACGGTGGCGGTGGAGTTCGTTGAGAAGTTCGGAGAGTTCTTTCCCCTCGAACGGCTCCGAGCCACCTTCTCCCCCGAGGAGTTGCCGATCCTCCGGCGCGGCAGCCGGCTATCGGTGACTCCGGTGCCCGAGGAGACGGCGAATCGCCTGCTGGCGATGCTTCGCTGAGCCCAAACCACCTACAGGCGGTCTCCTCCGTTGCCGATTCGTCGGAGTGGAGAAATCTCGCTGGTCCGCGCCCTGGCTTGCCCTGGTCGGTACCTCGATTCTCTACGCCCTGACAGCCTTTGCCGGAAGCGGCCTTTCCGCCCAGGCCATCGGAGTGACCATCTTTTGGCCAGCCGCAGGGGTCGCCGCTGCCCTCGCCTCCGCCACGTCTTCCCGCCTCCGGCCCTATGTCATTTCTGGAGTTGGCCTCGGAACTGTGCTGTCGGCCGCCCCGTTCGTAGATGTCCAATGGCTTCACACTCTCGGGGCCGCGGCCGCGAATGTCGCCGAAGCGGTAGTGGCCGGGGCCATCTTGCGTGCCCGTCTCCCCCAGAGCCATCGGATCGTCCGACTATCCGACATCGGAGCCCTCCTTCAGGCGAGCTTGTTGGGACCGGCCGTGGGAGCCGTCATCGGTGGGGCGGCGACGGCGATCACGTTCAACAGTCTTTTTCTCCCGGCGAGCCTCTCCTGGCTCGCTGCCGACGGCCTGGGCATCTTCCTGATCGGGCCCGGAGCCCTGGCCGTGGTCTCGGCGATTAGGGATCGAGCCCCGCGCGGGATATGGCTCAAGACGGTATTTGTCGGACTCGTGACAGTGTTGGTACTCGTGGTGGCGATCGAAGTGAAGGAGCTAGCCGGGAGAAGCTTTGCCTACTTCATCCTCCTCCCGCTGATGTTGGCAACGATCTTCGTCGGCCAACGCGGAACTGCGATGTTGATGGCGGGCATCGCCTTCCTGGTGGTCTGGTCCACGGAACAAGGGGTCGGCCCCTTCGCCGACGTAGATAGTCCAATCCACCCGCTGACGGCCGCTCAGGTTTTTCTCTTTGTGATCCAGGTCACACTGCTCTTGGTCTCGACCGAGGCCAGTCGGAGACGCGACCTGCTTGCTGAGATCGAGGGAGTCTTCGACGCGGCTCTCGATGCGGTGTTGGTAGTCGACGAGCGTGACACCATCCGCCGCGCCAATCTCTCGAGCGAGGTCATGCTCGGTGAGCCGGTGGTGGGGAGAAGGTTCACCGACTTTCTAGTGCACCCGCTCGACGCGGACGTGATGATTGCTCAAAGGGCGGTAATCACTCGGGGACGTCGCGCCGATGGCAGCGAGTTCTGGGCCGAGGTCTCGGAGGGAAAGGTGATCGAGCAATCCCGCCGGGTCAGGCGAGCGGTGGTCATCCGCGATGCAACCCAGAGGATCGAGGCACAGGAAAAGTTGGAACAGATGCGGGACCAGTTTGTCTCCAACATGACTCACGAATTGCGAACGCCGCTGACATCGATCATCGGGTACACCGATTGGTTGCTCGAGGGAGCCGAGGGCGAGACAAAGACCGACCTGGAAACAATCCGCAACAGCGCGGCCGAGCTATCGAACCTGGTCGATGACATTTTGGATTTCAAGCGCACGATCGAGGCGGAGGCGAATGCCACGAACGTCGACCTTTCCGCCCTGGTCGAAAAAGTAACGGTGCACCTGACGCCGGCCGCGTCCAGCCACAACGTCCACATCGCCACCTACTACGACCCGAGCGTCCATATCAAAGGGGATCACGAGCAACTCGAGCGCGTGGTCGCCAACCTCGTTTCGAACGCCATCAAGTATTCGAAGCCGGAGGGCGAAGTGGCGATCAGCCTTCGCGCCTTCGACGGCATCGCTCAGCTCGTGATATCGGATCAAGGAATCGGTATCTCCTCGGCCGATCAAGCCCGGATCTTCGAACGGTTCTTTCGAGCCAGCAGCGCGGTGTCGGCCGGCATTCCGGGCACTGGCCTGGGCCTCGCCATCGCCCGCGATGTGGCGAGGGCACACAAAGGCGACCTGATCTTGGAAAGCTCGCTCGGTGTCGGCACCACGATGACGCTTCTGCTCCCTCTGCTGGTCGAAGCGGCGGTCGACTCCTCAGTCGCCGCTACAACGGCCGACAGCGTCCGTCGCTGACAAGCCCCCGAACTGAAATCTCTCGAAAGAGGCCACCTCGGCGATCTCCGACTCCGTGAGCACGTTCTGGAAGCTGGGCATGATGGCCGTGATCTCTTTGTTGGTGGCACCGTAGGTCGGGCCGAACTGGTCCTCCCATTGCATCGAACCGAGTGTGATCCAGAGCTTGTGGTCCTCACAATCGGGGAATGTGGCGATCACCTCCGTCAAAGCCGGAGCACTCAGCCCCTCGCCCGTGGGGCCGTGGCAAGAAGAGCACAACCTTCCGTAGTTCTCCCGTCCCGCATCCAGGCCGGGATCCCCCAGAGTCGGCGCCGGTCGACCACAGCCGATGAGGGCCACCACCAGGACCGCCAGCCAAAGGAGCAGCAAGCGGCCCCTCAAGCTGCTCGTCAAGCGGGAGCGGACCTTCGCGACAGCGCCGGAACCGCGGTAAAGATCGCCCACAGCAACGCCAGCCCGAGGATGGGAGTAAAGATCCGCTTGATAACGCTTGAGTCGACCATCAGGCCGATGATGAATCCCGCCACTCCAATGTTGATCGCCCAGAACAAAAGCCGGTTCGAACTCCAACTACCCAATCCGGCGATGACGGCCAGCAAGGCGTTGGTCATCACGCCGATGAACATCGCGTGGTCAAAGGCGATGAGAACACCGACCGGACCAGTGCCGGTCTCGGGATCGAGGGTGCCCGATACGAAAAGCTGGACGACATAGACCAGCAGCCCGATCCCGACCGCCAGGAATACCACCGCCATCCGGGCGAAGGGCGAGCCAGTCGATCCCGGTCGAAGGTGCTTCCACATGATCACCAGGTACGTGATGATGGCGATGACTTGCAGCAGCGAGAAGACCTGGGTCAAAGCCTCGATCTCGAAGATGAAGGAGGCAATGGCGATCAGACCAGCGACGAAGAGCATCCAGGCGACCACCCGGCCCGCCCGGCTATCGGCGCCATTCAATTGCCAGGCGGTGATGGCGACCCCGGCCAGGATCAGGTAGCCGATGAGCATCGAAACTGGGTGGGCGGCGCCCAACGACGCGGCCCGGTCGGTACTAATCCCCGGCAAGCTGCCATTGGCGATAAAAAGCCCGAGCAGCACGCCGAGAATCGCCCCGATCACGAGAGAAACCACCGCCAGGTACATGGC
>JBOGEW010000383.1:0-9192 GCA_050742075.1 Acidimicrobiia bacterium | reverse complement strand
ATCTCCGCCTGGGCAGTCAACCAGCTCGCCCGCACCCGCGAGATCGACGTGGCCCGGCTGCTCAAAGCCGGCGAGGCTCTGGAGGGGGCGCAACAGGCGGTCCTCTCGGGAAAGCCGGCCGACTTCGAGAAGGCTCGTAAGGAAGAAGGGGCGGCGGTGCGAGTATTGCGCGAGGCAGCGAAGGAGGTGGTCCCCTCCGCATCCGCTGCGATCCTCGACCGCGTCGCTCAGACCCTGCGGGTGGCGTCAACCACCGACGGCCGGGCACGGCTCAAGGAGGGGCGCCTCACTGAGGACCTCGAACCCGCCGGTTTCGAGGCCTTCGCGGGTTTCCAAACGGCGGTCCCCGCCAAGGGATCCAAGAGCGCCACCAAGCAGCCAAATCGCAAGCGCGCCCTGCTCATGGAGAAGCAGAAAGAGGCGCGGGAGAAGCTCAAGGTCGCCACCGCCGAAGTCCGGGAGTTGGAGAAGGAGGCACGAGCCACCGAAGCCGCCGCCCGTAAGGCTGCCCTGGCAGCCGGAGCCGCACGCAAGAGGGTCGAGCTCGTCCAGGCAGAGTTGCAAAAGATCGAAGGCGAGCTCACCAAGCTCGGCTAGGAATCAGGGAGTCAGTGGCCAAATGCCGATGTGGCCTCCCTCGCCATCGGCCCATGACACCAGCATTTGCTCGCCGACGACGATGAGCGCGGCCTCCCGCGGCACCCCCGACTCCTCGTCCCCCTCTACCAGAGGCCGCGGCTCTGCAAAGGTTTGACCACCATCCGATGAGCTGGTGTATTCGAGGGTCGCCTCCTCCGGGGTTCGTCGCTCCCAGACCAGATGAATTACTCCGCTCGAGTCGACTGCCATCGCGGGGGTGCGATAGGTGGCGTCGTCGCTCGTCAGACGGATGTCGGTCCCGAAGGTCTGGCCTCCATCCCCGCTCGAATCGAACCAGATGCTGCTCGAGCTCTGATCCGGATGAAGCGACTGGCGCGCGTCCATCCACGAGATGAAGACATCGTCGCCACTGACTGCCAGCGTTGGTCCGGAGAGCGGACAGGCATCGAGATACCAGGACTCGTCCGCAACCACCACAGAAGCGGTGAAGGATGCTCCCGAAAGACTGCCGTTGATGAAGGCAATGTCTCGCACCACCCCATCGGTCGTGTGTTCAAGGTCTCGGTAACCGATCCCCATTTGATCACCGATCTGGATGGGAACCGGATGACAACAGTCGCAAGTCAGATCGTCCACCAGCTCGTGTTCGACCAAAGGCTCACCGGCCGCTACCGAGAGCGTGCTGTCCTCGAGCCAGGAGACCACCGGCTGGCCCTGGGCGGTCGCAATCATCTGGACGAGCGCCGTTTCGTTGCGAACCTCGCCGCTGATTACTTCTGACGAGACAGCCGCCCCTTCGGTGACGAGCCTGGCCAGCCTGACATTGCCCGAGCCCGTGATCCAGGCAACGAATACCTCACCATCGGCAGTGATTGCCAGGGCTGGACGTTCGAGGGGATGATTGATGATCCCTTCAGGTCCGGCGACCACGGTGGGCGATCCGACCGAAACAGCTACGGGATCGACCTCCGCCACAAATAGCTCAGTCCCCTCGCTCCAGGCCGCCCATACCGAGCCATCTGCACCGGCCGCCACCCGGATCGCCACCGCATCGGCGACGTCGATGGTCTCATTGTCCGTTGCATGGGACGTGCTGGTGGTGGCTGTGTTCGTCGTGGTCGAGGTCGTTTCCGTGCTGAGAGGACGAGAGCAACTCATCACCGCCAGGGCGAGTACAAACGCAAGGACCGATGTCCTTGAGATCAGGGAGTGTCGAGTAATTCTTTGGCCTTGACTAGATCGATCTCATCGAGACCTTCGTCGAAGGTCAAATAGAGCTTGGCGAGCTCTTCGATGGCATTTCCCCCGACGCCGGTTTTTCGGCGCAGAATGACCAATCGGGTCTGTGCTCTTAGCTCGGCCAACTTTTGCTTGCGCAGTCGGGCGTTATCGATCGCCATCAGGTACGTCTCCTCGGCTCCCCAGGGGTCGGGGTCGACCTGCATCATGAGGAAGTCGCCCTTCATCACCAGATGGTCGGGGTCGGCCATTCCGGGATCATCGCCTATGGCCTCATCGATCAACTCGAGGGCTCGCTCGGGTTGGCCCGCCAGGGCATGGACCACCGCCCGCAAGCCGAGAACGAGCGGCCAGAAAATCGGCGGAGCGCTCATCCCCTGGTAGAGGTCGATCGCCACCTCGGTCAGCGCGAGTCCTTCATTGGTCTGGCCGAGAGCCGTCAACGACACACCTTCCAGGACCTTGGCCAGGGTACCCCAGAGCGAGTAATCATTCTCTTCGGCAATCACCGCCAGCTCCCTAGCCCTGGAAAACGCCTCCTCGAAGCGGCCTCTACCCAACGCGAGGAAACCGTTGTGATAAAGGGCGTAGGCGATGCTGAAGGGGTGATCGATCTCGCGGGCCAAATCGAGAGCACCGGCGACGCGATCGATGCCGCGATCGATGGCCCCGCATTGCCAGAGGAGAAGCCCCATTGCCACCCGGGCCACGACTCCGGTGCTGGTCCCGAGTCGGAAGCGGTTGGAGCCTCGGCTGCGGGGATCGTGCAACTTGATGGCTTGCTCGAGGTGGGCAAGGCCGGTGTCGAGGTCGCCGATGAATGCAGTGTTCGACCCAACAACGAAATGCCCTTCGGCCCGGATCGCGTCGTCTCCATCCCTTTCGCCCAGTTCGATGATCTGGCGGCCCATTTCGGCGGCGGACGCGAAGTCGGTGAGGTTCATGTAATAGGTGGCCAACGCCCGGATCACCGGAAAGCGCTGGGCAGCCGGGCCGCTCGTCTCCGACATCTCGAGCACCCGCTTGAAGGCCGCCTCGACCTCGGGCCCGTAGCCCCGTACTGCCATCACCGCCCGGGCCAGGCTGGTGCGGATCGAAAGCTCCTCGGCGGCGAGCTCCTCCGAAGGCTCGGCTCGCCCCAAGACCTCGAGGATGTCGGTGGCTAACTCGATGGCAGCGCGGTACCAGCCCTTGGCTTCGTGCAGCGCCCACAACCCATCGATGAGCCCGAAAAGTTGTTCGAGGTCGTCCTGTTCCACCCAGTACCGCCACGCCGTTCGCAGGTTGCCGATCTCGGAGGCGAGGTCGGCCATCGCCAACTCCCGCTCGGGCCCACCCAGCCGATCCTTGAGCCGCTGGCTGAAGGCGGAGAAGTGCAGGGCGTGAGTCTCCCTGATCGTTTCTCGCCGCTCAGGTTGAGCGGCGAGAAGGGTTTCGGCGTACTCCTTGATCATCAACAGCATCGAGAAGCGCTGTGAACCGGCGCTCTCGTCGCTGCGAATCAAGCTCTTGTCGACCAGGGCGCTCAGGGCGTCGATGACGAAGCCGTGTCCGAGGTCGGAGGCCACTGCTTCAATGGCCGAAAGCCGAGTGGTGGAGAAGACAGACATCAACAGAAAGACGTCGCGCTCTTTCTCGTCGAGTAGTTCGTAACTCCAGCCAATCGCCCCCCAGAGGGTTCGCTGGCGATCGGGCAGGTCGCGGCCGCCGGCGCCCAATACATCGAGGCGGGTGCGGAGACGAGTAAGCAGGTCAGCGGGGGTGAAGACGTTGAGGCGGGCGGCGGCGAGCTCGATCGCCAGGGGAAGTCCATCAAGGCGGTTGCAGATCTCGGCGATCACCGGAGCGTTCTCATCCGTGAGCGCGAAGTCGGGCCGCACCGCCACCGCCCGTTCGACGAAAAGCTGCACCGCTTCGGCGGCGGCGATCTCGGCGGTGGGATGTTTGGGATGGGGAAGCGAGAGTGGAGGCACGGGGAACACGTGCTCGGCCCGGACTCGCAACATCTCCCGACTGGTGACGATCACCTTCAGACCGGGGACATGGTTGAGCAACTCGGAGATGCCCACGGCCGCCGGCGTCACCTGCTCGAAGTTGTCGAGGACGAGCAGCATCTGCTTATCGCGGAGCCGCGAGCGCAAGATCTGTAGTGGCTCGCCCCCACTCGACACTGGCAGCAGAAGGGCGCGCACGATCGCCTCGTAAGCAGCATCCGGGTCACGCTCGGCCGATAAGTCGACAAAGAACACACCATCGGCGAAACGCTCGATTTGTTCGGCCGCCACTTGCAAGCCGAGCCGGGTCTTACCGGCCCCACCGGCTCCGGTGATGGTGACAAGCTTCGTGCCTGGCGCCCGCAGCATGGCATCGATGGTTGCGATCTCGGCGGTGCGTCCGAAGAACTCGGTGGTTTGCAGAGGGAGGTTGTGGGGTCGGGAGTCGAGGGTGGTGGGAGGCGGAAACTCCGATTCGAGGTCGTGGTGGATCAGTTGATATAGGTGCTCGGGGAGGGTGAGGTCTTTCAGCCGGTGGAGTCCAAGATCGCGGAGCGTGGCCCCTGTCGGAAGCTTGCTGTTGAGCAATTGGGCGGCGGTGCCGGAGAAGAGCACCTGACCACCGTGGCCAGCGGCCATGATCCGAGCGGTGCGATTCATCGTCGGTCCGAAGTAATCACCGTCGCGCTGCTCGCTCTCGCCACTGTGGATTCCCATGCGCGCCCGCAGCGTCCGGATCGCTCCCCAGGATTCCGCTCTAAGGGCGCGTTGGGCATCGATCGCGGCGACGAGAGCGGCGGGGGCCGATTCGAAGCGCGCCAGCATCCCGTCCCCGGTCGCCTTGATCACTTGACCCCGAGCTTCCATGATCGCCTCGGTCAAAATTGCGTCGTGCCGGGCGAGGGCGGCAGCCATTTCGTCGGGATGCTCCTCCCAGAGCCGGGTGCTCCCCTCGATGTCGGTGAAGAGAAACGTTTGCATTGCGACTATCTACTTGGTCGATAGCGGAGGTAGACCGTCCCGTTCCCAAAGCGACGTTCGTCCACCAACTCGAGGGCCAGCCGCACCCCTTCGGGTAGGGCCCGGTTACCGCCACCGGCTACATGCGGAGCCAAGAAGAAGTGGTACTCGTCGACCAGACCAGCTTCGATCGCCTGGGCGGCGAGATGAGGGCCGGCCACCGATAGGTCTGCCTGGCCGTCGGTTTTCATTCGCCGGATCGCGTCTGGGTCGAAGTCCCGCTCGATCCGAGTCCGATTATTCGAAGCTCTTTCCAGGGTCTTGGAGTAAACGACCTTCTCAGCCGCTTGCCAGATTCGGGCGAAGTCCTGTATGTGAGCAGGATGGCCGGCGAGGTCCAGCGTCTCCCAGGCAAGCATCACCTCGTACATGCGCCGTCCATAGAGATGGGTGCCGAGAGGACGGGTGAGCTCGTTGGCAAAGCTGTGGACCTCTTCGTCCGGTTCCGCCCAATCGAAGTTCCCCTCTTCGTCGGCGACATAACCATCCAGAGAAGTGATCACCGAGTAGTGCAGCATCGCCATCGCGCGCCATTACACCTTCAGGACAGGGGCCAGTAGATCTCGGTCGTGAGCTCGCTTGGGTCAGAGACGGTTGAGGGGTCGTCGACATAAACCTCCCAGGGCCCGACCCCATCATCCTCACCCCGCTCGTGGATCCACTCGTGGAACGCGTCGTAGGCCTTGCTGAGCGTTTCGTACGACCCGTGATGGACCACCTTGGCGGTCTTCCCGGCGGGCAAGCTGGCCGTGCCCACTGCCTGCAGTTGGTCGTCCGGTGGCGCCAGCCCGGGGATGGGTTCGGAAATGGGGACGCCGACCTCCATGTCGATCATCTCCGGCCCGAACATATAGGAGCGGGCGTACGGAGCCCCTGTGGGGGATCGTCCCTGGCTGGTGGCAAATTGGAAGAGGCGGGGCATCTGCGTATCGAAGAGCTGGCGCAGATCGACGTCAGCCATCGGCTTGCGAACCCGCACCGCCAGGGTCGGCTGCGCTTCGAGTTCGACTATCTGATGATCGCTCAGCGAGCCTTCTGGCATGAGTTCATCGTATCCCCGATGACAATCCTTTTTGTCAGGGAGACCGCTCGGAAACGGAGCGATCTACGCGCAGAGAACAGATACGCTGCCTTCAATGTGCCGAAATATTCGCCCGCTTTACAATTTCGAGCCCCCCGCCTCCAACGACGAGATCACCGACGCGGCCCTCCAGTACGTGCGCAAAGTCGCCGGCTTTACCAAGCCGTCGCTGGCCAATGAGGCGGCCTTCGATGAAGCCGTGGAAGCGGTCAGCGCGGCCACGAGCGCTCTGGTCGATTCCCTGGTGACCAGCGCCGCTCCCAAAAACCGAGAAGTCGAGGCAGAAAAAGCCCGGGCCCGTTCTCGGGAGCGCTACGCCAGCTGAGGCGCTTCAGCCTCCGAGGATTTCCTCGAGACGAAGCGACGACTCCTTCTCAAGTTGTTCGAAGCGGCAGGAGCGGGGATCGCGATCGGGGCGCCACCGCAGGAACTGGGCTGGGTGACGAAGCCGTCCTCCATCGAGCTGGTTGAAGCGCACCTCGGCAACGAGTTCGGGGCGGAGCGGAGTAAAGGAGAGGTCTTTCTCCGGGTTCCAGCGACTCCCCGGCTGAGCGACCGCCTCCGCCACCGACGCTGCCCAGGGGTGGTCTGCTAGATCCATTACATGGGGGGCGAGGAATCGAAAAAGCTCTCGGCGCTGGGCAGCTGGGAAAGAAGCTGCCACCCCGATCGGTACGAGACCACCGAACATCGGCGCCCATTCGTGCTTTTCTTCGTCGGAGTAAACGGCGAGCAGCAACGAACCTACGGCATCGCCTGCAGACTTGTGAATGCGGTAACCGACCACCACGCAGTCTGCGGTTCGATCGTGTTTGAGCTTGGCCATCACTCTTCGCCCCGGTTGGTATGTGCTGTCGGGATGTTTGGCGATGATCCCGTCGAGTCCAGCTCCTTCGAACTCCGCAAACCATTGCCGGGCCACGTCCTCCTCGACTGTGATTGGAGTCAGCCACAGTGGAGGATCGACTCCCTCTAGCAAGTCCTCGAGCCGTCGCCGGCGCTCATGGAAAGGGATCGAGCGGAGATCTTCCCCCCCGATAGCCATCAGGTCGAAGGCTATGAACGCGGCCGGGGTCTGAGCGGCAAGCAGCGTCACCCGGCTTGCCGCTGGATGGAGCCGTTGCTGGAGGGCGAAGAAATCGAGGCGACCGTTATCGGGATTGGGGACGACGATCTCGCCATCGAGCACGCATTGGGGCAGGGACGCCTTGATCGCCGCCACCAATTCGGGGAAGTAACGAGCCAGCGGCCGGGAGTTGCGGCTCTCCATTTCTACCTCGGATCCGTCGTAAAAGATCAGCGCTCTAAACCCATCCCATTTGGGCTCATACCACCAGCCGGACGGCAGGTCGCCGACCAGTCGGGCCAGCATGGGTTCGAGCGGGGGAGTGAGCGGCGCCTTCGGCACTCTCAAACCGTATTACGACTCGCACGTATCCTGAATCGAGAGCTCGAAATCGCGGACTCCGAGCGCCCTCGAATGACTATGAAGAATGTCACCGACCCGATCTCCGATGTTCGACTCATCTATTCGGTCCAGGCGGTGCGCGCATTTCTTTACGGGTTCAGCAGCATCCTGATCGGGTCGTCGTTGGCTGCTGGCGGTCTTGACAATCTGGCAGTGGGCGCCGTCTTCACGGCGATGCTCGTGGGCATGGCGCTCTCCTCGCTGGCAGTAGGGCGATGGGGAGAGGCTCTCGGCCGGCGCCGGATCTACCTTCTTCTGCTGGTGGTCATGGGATTGGCTGGGACGGTCTTCGCCCTCACCAGTTTCCTTCCCCTCCTGATCCTGGCGGCATTGACCGGCACCCTCTCCACCGACCCCAACGAGGCGGGTCCGATCACCTCGGTCGAGCAAGCGATGCTGGGGGAGGCGCCCAAGGCCGAGCGAAGCCGGGTCTACGGTCGCTATAACGCTGTCGCCTACCTGGCAGGAGCAGTTGGTTCCTTGACCGCCGGTGGTCCGAGCGCTCTCCGCGACCTCATCGGTGGCCTTCCGCCCGATCAACGCTGGTTGTTGTTGATGCCGATGGGGGCCGGTGTTTGCTTCGCCCTTGCACGACGGCTGAGCTCGCAGATCGACGTGTCATCGCCCCAACCCGGGGTCGCCCGGGGTTTGCAACGCTCGAAGTCGGCGGTCAGGCGACTGGCAGCGCTCTTTTCGCTCGACGCCTTCGCCGGGGGATTCATCGTCAGCAGTTTCATCGTGTTCTGGTTCGGGCGGCAGTTCGGGACCGAGGCCGAGCTGATGGGGCTCGTCTTCTTCGGGGTCGGTCTCCTGCAAGCCGCCTCGTCGGTGGCGGCGGGCTGGCTTGGTGGGCGCATCGGGCTTCTCAACACCATGGTCTTCACTCACCTCCCCTCGAACGTGCTTCTGGCCCTGATTCCGGTGACGCCGTCATTGGGCTGGGCGATCGGCTTGCTCTTGGGACGCTCGGTGCTCTCGCAGATGGACGTGCCCGCCCGCCAGGCTTACGTGGCGGAACTGGTCGACCCGGCCGAACGGACGGCTGCCGCTGGCTATACCAATGCTGCCAGGCATTTAGTTCGACCAGCGGGTCCGGTGCTGGCGTCATGGTCGATGGGAATGGCGGCGGGCCTTCCCTTCATCATCGCCGGC
The DNA here is from genome assembly GCA_050742075.1 of Acidimicrobiia bacterium. GTDB lineage: Bacteria > Actinomycetota > Acidimicrobiia > Spongiisociales > ZC4RG35 > JACCTH01. The sequence goes on along the minus strand of JBOGEW010000383.1, from coordinate 638 downwards.
GGCTTGAAAGCTGTCTACGACCTGATTCTCTTTTTTACGTTCCGTCGCGTTCAGCTAGGCGATGACTGACGGCACATGTTTAGGTTCTCCTGAATCGACTGCCGCCAGGCTCGAGTGTGACGGAGGTTTTGGGTGACCAGGTTCGTAGTTGACGTCAGTGCGGTGCTCAAGTTGGTCGGCGAAGGAGTCGAGATCGCGCTCGCACACAAGCTCCTCGCCCCGACGCTGCTTCGCTCGCAGACGCTGTCGGTACTCCACGAGGGCGTGTCAAGGGGCGAGATGTCCGCCGATGTCGCATTCGACCAACTTGCTCGCATCGGGCGGATGCCGATCAGACTGCTGGGAGACGCGGTGCTCCGGCGGCGGGCATGGGAGCTGGCCGACCGGCTGGGGTGGGCCTCGACCTACGACGCCGAGTACATCGCCCTCACCCAACTCCAGGCCGATGCCTTTGTGACCCTCGACGAGGGTCTGGCACGCCGTGTCAAAGGAGTCGTACTCGTCGCCCCGATCGAGGCACTGGTTCGGCCCTGAGCGAGTTGCCTTAGCCGCGGCAGCGTTGATCCGGAGCCGGTAATGTCGCCCGAACAGGAAGGGCGGGGAACCGCAGAGGGAGGATGGAATGAAAGGGAGTGGGC
>JBOGEW010000382.1:0-11503 GCA_050742075.1 Acidimicrobiia bacterium | reverse complement strand
ACCTTGGGCTGCATGGCCAGCGACCGGGCGATCGCCACCCTTTGTTGCTGGCCGCCCGACAGCTGACCCGGAAACTTGCGGGCCTGCTCGGGGATCCTGACCCGAGCCAGCATCTTCATCCCCAGTTCCTCAGCCTCAGCCTTGGCCATGTGCCGCACCTCCCGCGGCGCCAGCGTGACATTTTCCAAGACCGTGAGATGGGGAAAGAGATTGAACTGCTGAAAAACCATGCCGGTTTCCATGCGAACTTCGTGAATGTTGCGGATGTCGTCGGTCAACTCGACCCCGTCGACGATCACGCGGCCGGCGTCGTGCTTCTCGAGGCGGTTGATGCAGCGGATCAAGGTGCTCTTGCCAGAACCGGAGGGTCCGATGACGACCACCACCTCCTTTTTGGCGACCGTCAACGAGACGTCGTCGAGGGCCTGGAAAGTGCCAAAGAACTTGTCGACATTCTCGACCACGATCATCGGCTTGCCGCCGTTGGCGGTTGGGGGGTCGGTCATCTCTCTCCAATTCCGAGACGCCGCTCGAGGCGGCGAGCTTCGCGCGACATCGCATACGAGCCCGCCCAGAAGGCAAGGGCAACGAACGGCAGCGTGATCCTCGCCAGGCCCTGAGCGTTGAAAGCCGGCTGGGCATTGGCAAACGAGGAGGCGCCGAGGATGTCGCCGAGGCCGACGATCGCCACCAAGGTGGTGTCCTTGAACAGGCTGATGAACTGTCCCACCATGGCCGGAATGGTGGCACGGAGCGCCTGTGGCAGGACGATCAGGCGAGTTATCTTCCGAGCCGGCAGGCCCAGCGATTGCGCCGCCTCCGACTGGCCCTGGGACACGCTCTGCAGACCTCCCCGCACCACCTCGGCAATGTAGGCCGCCTCGAAAATCGTGATCACGATCAGAACCCGGGTGACGCCGCCAGGGCGAAGGTCACGGGGCAGAAAGAACCCGAGAGCGAAGACCGCCATCAACAAAAGCGTGATGAGGGGGACGCCCCGGATGAGCTCGATATAGCCGATGGAGAAGGCGCGCACCACCGGCAAGGAGGAGCGCCGACCGAGGGCCAGGGCGAGGCCGAGGGGAAACGCAAAGATGATCCCGGCGATGGTCAAGAAGATGTTGAGCATGAATCCGCCCCAGTCCTCCCAACCGAGCCCAGAGGCACTGAGGATCCAGTAGGCGGCGACTGGCAAAAGCGCCACAACCACCCAGCCCACTCGCCGGGGGACCGGGCCCAGGCGGGTGGCCAGCCAACGGCTGGCTACCAATAGTGCCATCGCCGCGATCACCACCAAGGTCGGGGTGATGGTCCGGGTCAGCGCCAGGGAGGCGACGACCAGCAGGCCGAGCGGCCAGAACCGTCGCAGCCAGCCGACCGCTGCCCTGGCTCCACGAACCTCGGCCAGGCGGATCCCGGCGTCCTGCGATCTTTGTCGCGCCGCCGCCCTCAGCAGTCCGCCGACAAGGCCCGCCATCATCGCCAGCAGCAACAGCGCCACCACCACGCGCCACAACTGACTCCGAGGAAATGACCCCACCATGAACAATGCCAGGTTGACCCGGAGAATCTCGAAGTTCGACGTCGCCAGGAATCGGATCAGCAGGTAGGCGAGATAGATGATCCCGGCGCCGAGCACGAGGGTCAGGAGAACGTTGAGTGGCGTCGAGAACAGGTTTTTCTTGATCCAACGAACTGCGATCGGGCGGCTAGCAGCCATCGTCATCAGCGGGTCACGAAACGGAGGCGCCGGTTGTAGAGGTTGACCAGTAAGGAGATCACCAGGCTGAAGATCAGGTACGAGCCCATCAGCAAGAGCACTACCTGGGGGGCGGGTTGGCCGTTACCGATCGCCTGGAAGGCAATCAGGGTCACCTCGGTGAAGCCTACCGCGATCGCCAGGGAGGTGTTCTTCACATAGTTGAGGTACTGATTGATGATCGGGGGAAGGGCGATTCGCATCGCCTGCGGCAAGACCACGAACCGCAGGCGTTGAAAGCTGGAAAGAGCCAGCGCCGAAGCCGCCTCCGATTGGCCCTTTGGCACCGCCAGGATCGATCCGCGGACGATCTCAGCCACGTGACTTGACGTGTAGAGCACCAGCGCCCCCATCACCGCGAAGTAAGCGCCGAGACCGCGATAGCCCCCGTCGACCACCCTACCCTCGAGTTGAGGCAGGGTGATGGTGAGCGGGCGGCCGAGGATCACATAGGCCATTGCTCCCGTCACCGCCACCGTTCCCAAACTCCACAACCAACGATGGTGGGGCGATCCGGTGCGCTCGTGGACACCCGTCCGCCACCACCAGAGAAAGGCGCCCAGGACTACGGCGGCGAGAACCACGAGCATGAACCCCCGATAGTTATTTCCGGCCCGGAAGCCGGGGACGTGAAACTCGAGGTTGCTGATGACGAACCAGCCGAAGGGGGTAACCGGATTGCGAGCCGGAGGAAGGCGAAGAATCACCGCCTGGAAGGCGAAGATCACCACCAGCAAGGGAGGCAGATTGCGAAGTATCTCGACATATGCGGTGGAGATCTTGGCCAAGAGCCAATTGGTGGAGAGGCGGCCAACTCCGACAATGACCCCGAGAATGGTGAGTAAGGGGAGACCGGCAACGGCGAGGGCGAAGGTATTGCGGATTCCGTTCAGTAGCGCCGAACGGACGGGAGCAGTGGGGCTGAGGTCAGAGCCGGCAATGCGGACCCCGAAGGGTTGATCGAGGAAGTCGAAACTGGTCCGAACGCCCCGGGCCCGCATGTTGTTGGTGACGTTGAACCAGAGGACATACAGGAGGAAGAACACGACCACCGCGGCCACGACCTGGGCCACGACGCGCAGCACCCGTTGGTTACGCCAAAAGGGAACGCGGGCGCTGGGGATCAAGACCTCCCTTGGTTACGAGAAAGGGGCGGCCAGACGGCCGCCCCTTTCGTGGAATCTCCTACCGGAAGGGCGGCGAGTACATGAGCCCGCCGTTCAGCCAGAGATCGTTGATTCCCCGCGCCAGTCCCAGCGGCGTATCCGGACCGACGTTGCGGTTGAAGATCTCGCCGTAGTTTCCGACGGAGGCGATCACGTTGGCGGCCCAACCCGGCTCGAGGCCGAGCCCGGCGTCGAAGATAGCGGTGCCGTCATCGCTTTCGATCTCCAGTCCCAGAAGCCTTCGAATCTCGGCATTCTCGGTGTCGGCGAAGGTGTCGACGTTGTCGGAGGTAATCCCCAATTCCTCGGCGAGGATGGTGGCATTGACCACCCAATCGACGATCTGCGCCCACTGCGAGTCGCCATCGCGGACCGCCGGACCCAGGGGTTCCTTGGAGAAGGTCTCCTCGAGAATGGTCAAGGCTTCCGGACCGCCTTGATCTGCGGGGAAGGCGGAACGGATACCGGCCAGCTGAGACTTGTCCGAGGTCCAACCATCGCATTGTCCGGCGACGAAGGCCGGCTGCAGCACTCCGTTGTCCTCAAACGTGAGCGGTTCGTGAGGAATATCGACGAAGCGGGTGGCTAGGTTCAGCTCAGTGGTGGTCCCTGACAGGACGCAGATGGCGGTGTTGGCCAGGTCCTCCATGGTGCTGATGCCCGAATCAGAAAACACCATCATCCCCTGACCGTCATAGAAGGTTGTGGTCAGGAAGGTGGCGCCCTCCCCGCCGTCACGAGTGGCGGTGAAGGTGGTGTTGCGGATCAGCACGTCGATCTCACCCGAAGCCAGAGCCGTGAATCGTTGCTGGGCGTCGAGCGGAACGAACTCGATCGCCTCCGGGTCGCCGAGCACGGCCGCCGCCACCGCCCGGCAGAAGTCGATGTCGAAGCCGGCGCGGGTGCCATCCGCGTTGAGGAACCCGAGTCCGGGGACCGTCTCGTTGACCCCGCAGAGAAGACTCCCCCGTGATTGGATCTCGGCGAGAAGCCCCCCTCCACTCGGTTCTGTCCCGGTGTCGGCAGTTGTGGTGGTGACGCCTCCGGCGTCGGCCGTGGTGGCGGTCCCGGTGTCAGCCGTGGTGGCAGTTCCAGTATCGGTCGTGGGAGCGGTGGTGGTGTCGGCGGCCTGGGTACAGGCAGCCAGCAGCATCACCACCGCAAGGAACGTCAGAGTTCTCGCTCGTGTCACTAATCCTCCCTTGGGGGTTTGGTTTACCGCCTAACGGTGGTCTGACCATAGTCAGACCGTGTCAGGAACGGCCTGGGGCCGACCGTTCTGTGGGCCGCAATCGTCGAATTCACCGGCTAACAACCCTGGGTTCGCAGAAGTTTGGTGGTTTTTGGTTCCCAAACATGACAAGCTGTTGGTAGTTAGCGCATAAGGGTGGTTAACGGGACTCATGTTTGACACGGCCGATGCACGGTTGTTGGAGGACACCGCCGGTGGAGATTCCGATGCTTTTGCCATCTTCTTTCGCCGCCACGTTTCTTCCATCACGCTGTATGCACTCCGGCGTTGTCGCGACCCGGAAGACGTCGGCGACCTAGTGGCCGACACTTTCCTCGTCGCCCTACAGGCAGCCGGTCGCTACATCCCCGAGACCGACTCCGCCCTTCCCTGGCTTTTTGGCATAGCTCGCCGGGTGCTGGCCAAGCAGCGGCGACGCTCGGCCGGAGCGAGGCGTCTCCTCATCAAGAGCAGTAACAGCCACCTCCATTTCACGGCCTCGGAGGAAGACGCGGTTGCCTCGGCGATCGACGCCGCCCGCCAGCGCCCTGCGCTGGAGGCGGGTCTGGCACGCCTGAGCAACGGTGAACGAGAGGTGATCGAGCTTGTGGCCTATGACGGCCTCAGCCCGGCCGAGGTGGCCGAGGTCCTCAAACTGAGTCCTAACGCCGCCCGGCTTCGACTATCAAGAGCCCGCCGCCACCTCCGTCAGATGCTTGAGCCGGTCCCTGAGTCAGAAGCCCACCATGCCATCTAGACGATCTACCTTCCGTCGTCCCGACCCTCCCTCGATCGACCACTTCCTCGATCAACTCGAGAGCAACCTGCGCGACGCCATGCAGGTCGATCCTCCAACCCAGCCGAGCCGGTTGCAGCACGCCTGGGACCGGTGGACGCGGTGGATGCTCCGTCCCGTAATGCACGGCGGCATGGCTCTGGTAATGATTCTTGTCGTGGCGATGTCGGTGTCGACGCCCAAAAGCCGGGTGTTGATGGACATGTCGCAACCGGATCCGGTACCGGCCAGCAACGACGCCTTCTGGGTGGAGGTGATCGAAGTGCCCGACCCGGTCCCCAAGACCATCCCGGCGGTGGCGCGAGAACCGGTCAGCCGATTTGTCGTGATGGTGCAACCCGCTCCCCGACCGCCCTACATTCCGGACGCGATCGGCCTCAGCCCCGTCTAGCCCGGGCGGGTTTGCCCTTGTCCCGGCCGGCCATCATTGCCAGCACCTGCCCGCTCACCCCCTCGGAATCGAGCCCCACCTCGTGGAGCAACTCGTCCACGCTCCCCGCCGGTAGGAACCGATCAGGGATCCCCAGCACCCGGACCCGACCGGCTAAGCCGGCGGGGGCCACTTCCTCCAGTACTGCCGCCCCGAATCCTCCGGCGATCACGTTGTCCTCCAGGGTGACCACCAGGTCATGTGCTTTCACCCAGCCCAGCAGGCGGGAGTCGAGCGGCTTCACCCAGCGGGCATTGACGACCCGGCACGAAACTCCTTGAGCACCGAGAGAGGCCGCCGTCTTCTGGGCGATCTCCGTCATGCGACCGCTCGCCAGAATGAGAACGTCGTCTCCGTCCGAAATCTCTTCCCACTCACCGATCGGAATCGGCTCGGCGGGGATGACGGGCAACGAGGTAGCAGCCGCTTTCGGGAAGCGAATGGCCACTGGGCCGTCGTGATCGAGCGCCGAAGGAATCATGCCCGCCAACTCGGTCGCGTCGGCCGGCGTGCCCACCACCAGGTTGGGGATCATCCGCAGATAAGAGAGATCGAAAACGCCGTGGTGGGAGGGACCGTCTGGCCCGGTGATCCCCGCTCGGTCGACGAGAAAGGTGACCCCGAGATTGTGGAGAGCGACGTCGGTGATGATCTGGTCGAAAGCCCGCTGGAGAAAGCTCGAATAGATCGCTACCACCGGACGCTTCCCTGCCATCGCCATCCCGGCCGCAAGGGTCACCGAATGCTGCTCGGCGATGCCAGTGTCGTGAACCCGATCGGGCATCTCGAGGGCCATCTCTGCCAGACCGGTCGAGGAGATCATCGCCGCCGAGATCGCGACCACTTCAGGTCGGCGGCGGGCCTCCACGAGCAATGCCCGGCCGGCAATGTCTGTGTACTTCAACTCATCTTTCAGAGCCCGACCGGTGCGCACGTCGAAGCTCGATACTCCGTGCAGCTTGTCGATCTCGTCGTCGAGCGCCGGCGGATAGCCCTTGCCCTTTTCGGTGACAACGTGGACGATTACTGGCTCGCCGTACTCCCTAGCTTTCAGAAAGGTCGCCTCGAGCAGTTTGAGGTCGTGGCCGTCGATGCGCCCGGAGTACTTCAAGCCCAGGGTGTCAAAGACGGTCGACGGTTCGAGAATCTGCTTGACCGCCTCCTTGAATCGATTGGCCATCTCGTCGGCGGTCTCACCCACCAGCGGGAGGCCTCGCAGCATCCGCCCGAAGGTGCGCTTCATCCATTCGTAGCGGGGGTCGAGTCGAAGGTGGGCGAGATTGGCCAGGGCCGCCAGCCCACCAACAGTGGGAGCGTAAGAACGCCCGTTGTCGTTGACAACGATCATCAGATTGGGAGGTCGGCTCACGGCGATGTGGTTCAACGCCTCGTAGGCCATGCCTCCGGTGAGGGCGCCGTCGCCGACGACCGCCACCGTCCAGTAGTCGGGATTGGTGAGAGCGTGGCCGAGGGCGTAGGAGAGAGCGGTCGAGGCGTGGCTATTCTCCACGAAATCGTGCGGGCTCTCCTCCCGGCTGGGGTAACCGGAGAGGCCGCCAAAGCGGCGGAGGGTGGCGAAGCCTTCCTGGCGGCCCGTCACCAATTTGTGCACGTAGGCCTGGTGCCCGACATCCCAGATGATCCGATCCTGGGGGCTATCGAAGGCTCGGTGCAAAGCGACTGTGAGCTCTACTACGCCAAGATTGGGGCTGAGGTGGCCCCCGGTCCTAGCGATCTGATCAATCAGAAATTGCCGGATCTCTTCGCAGAGTTGGCTGAGTTCCTCGTCGGAAAGATCACGGAGGTCAGCCGGGGAATTCACCCCCTCGAGCATCGTCACGAAGGAAAGACTAGGAGATGTCAGATCTCAGATAGAAGACAAGAGCAAGAGATGCTGGGCCCGAAAATCTGACGTCCGATATCTGACGTCGGTATCAGAGGATCTTGGAGAAGAACTCGCGGGTGCGCTCGTTCTGTGGGTCGTTGAACACTTCCTCCGCCAGACCTTCCTCCACCACGCGACCCTCGTCCATCATCACTAGATGCGAACCCACCTCACGGGCAAACCCCATCTCATGACTCACCACCACCATCGTCATCCCGGAAGCGGCTAGCTCGCGCATAACGTCGAGGACTTCCTTGATCATCTCGGGATCGAGGGCCGAGGTCGGCTCGTCGAAAAGCATCACCTTGGGATTCATCGATAACGAACGGGCAATCGCCACTCTCTGCTGCTGACCGCCCGATAGTTGGGCCGGTTTCATGTTCGCCTTCTCGGGGATGCCGACCCGTTCTAGCTGCGCCATTCCAATCTCCTCCGCCTCCGCCAGGGATCGCCCCCGAACCTTGCGCTGGGCCAGCGCAAGGTTTCCCATCACTGTCAAATGAGGGAAGAGATTGAACTGCTGGAAAACCATCCCCACCTCGCGGCGAACCTCATTGATATCGACGGCGGGATCTTCGAGATGCACCCCGTCGAGATAGACCGCCCCGCTGGACGGTGTCTCCAGATGGTTCATACAGCGCAACACGGTCGACTTGCCTGAGCCCGAGGGCCCAACGACGACCAGGACCTCGCCCACCTTGACACGCAGCGTCACGTCTGTCACAGCCTTGACTTGACCGAAGTGCTTGTAGAGATGGTGGACTACGACCCGGTCGTTGGACTCGATTTTCGGGCGATCATCCACGTTCGAGTCTCCGGCCAAGCCATCCGACGAGCAGAGACAGAACCAGGGTCATGCTCAGGTAGAGGAACGTGAGCACAAGAAATCCCTCTCGAAACTGGAAAGTGCTGTTGGAGAAGAGCCTTGCCTCTTGGGTGATCTCAGTAACGCCGAGAACCGAGAGCAGCGAGGAGTCTTTCAACATCGAGATGAAATCGTTCCCCAATGCAGGCAGTACGTTTCGAACTGCCTGAGGTAGCACTACATGTCGCATGGAAGCGGCTTTGGTCATTCCCAGTGAACGGCTGGCCTCCATTTGCCCGGGATGCACCGACTCGACGCCGGCCCGGAACACCTCGGCGACATACCCCCCGTAAATCAAGGCCAAAGCGAGGATCGCCCGCGCTTCCTGCGGCAACCGGTTCGGCATCCCGACGGCTTCGGACACCAGCGGGACGATGACAAGCGCCACCATGAAAATGAGAACCAGCATCGGCACGCCACGAATGAACTCGATATAGGTCGTGGCGAGCGTTCGAAAGACGGTATTGCTGGAGACGCGACCAAGCCCGGTGATCAATCCGATGACCACGGCCAGCCCGAAGGCGATAAGGGTGGCCCGAATGGTGATGAAGAGTCCAGGGACGATCGCACCTCGAGCTCCGGCGAACCGAGGTGAAAAGAAGGTTAGGTAGCCCATGTAGCCAAGAATCAGCACCAACAGGACTAACCAATAAGGAAAGCGCCCCTTCTCGATCCGAAACGCCGTCTCGGCGTGTTCACCACCGACCCGAAGTGGTCCGAACGGATTGTCTTGCTGGCTGGGCACAGACATGGCTGGAGCATTCAACCAGAGAACGCCGAGCGGGAGCCCGGCGTTCTCATGCTTGATCCGAAGGAGAATCTATTCCAAGTCGTCGTAGGTGACAGTGAAAGCGTCGGAGAAGAACTTCTCGGCAAGAGCGTCCATGGTCCCGTCTGCCTCCATGGCTGCCAACGCGGCGTTAAACGGAGAGACGAGCTCTGAGCCCTTTGGGAAGATGAACCCGAGTTCATCGGAGGCAAGCGAGCCGTCGAGGAGTTTCAGCTGGTCAGCGTTTTCACCCTGGTAGCCGACACCAGCCGTGTCGTCGATGATCACGGCATCGGCATCTCCGGCGATCAGTGCCTGGATCGCGAGAGGAAAGTCGGAAAACGCGACGATCCGATCTTCGCCGTAGACTTCGCTGGCCGTCTCAAAGTTGGTTGTGCCCGTCTGAGTCGCGACCACAAAGTCGCCCGCTTCAAACTCCTCCAACGTGGCGAATCGGTCCTCGTCTAGACGAGTCAGGAGACGCTGCTCGACCGAGATGTAGCCATCTGAGAAATCGACCTGCTGTGCGCGCTCATCCGTGATCGTGATCCCGTCGGCAGCCATATCGAATTGACCCTCCGACACAGCAATGATCATTCCTTCCCAGCCGGTTGCCTCGAACTCTGGTGTGCAATTGAGTCGACTGCAGATCTCCCCCAAAGCGTCATAGTCCCAGCCGGCTGGCTCGCCCGAAGCTGGGTCGATGTAGTTGAACGGGAGATAGGCATTCTCGACAGCGACGGTGACCGTCTCTCCCCCAAGATCGGGTAATTCACCGGTACTTCCAGTCGCTTCGGTGCCGCCATCGGTCGCGCTTGGTGCTACCGTAGTCGCATTTGTTCCGCCCCCACATGCCGCGGCCACCAAGGCCAGGGCCAGGAAGACAATCCAGAGCTTGCTAACAGGCCTCATGTCGGTTTTCCTCCATTTTTTAAGTTGGTTCGCTCAAAGCTGGCTGACTGAGCCCGAGCGCTCGATCAAAGGGTAATTGACAGCAGAAGTTCAGGAGTCGTCAGCCGCCAAAAGCCGACGCCGCCCAAACGCCCAGGCACGGCGCGGGTCGGCCAGAAGCAGCTGAAATACCGAGAGGTGGGCGCGCTCAAAGGCCAGGACGGAGCCTGCCATGTAGAGGCGCCAGATTCGATAGATCCGACCTCCCACCAAGTCAATAGCTCTTTCGGCATTGGCTTCGAGGTTGGCTACCCAGTGTCGAAGAGTGGTGGCATAAGAGCCTCGGAGCGACTCGGCGTCACGGAGCTCGAACCCCGCTCGCTCGGCCGAGCGAGTCACTTCCTCGATCGGCACGAGTTGTGAATCAGGAAAGACGTAGGTGCTGATGAAGGTCGGTCTGCGCAGCGGGAATGATCGCTTTCGAGTGACGATCCCGTGATTCAGGAGCTGGCCCCCAGGAGCCAGAAGCCGAGAGAGAAGACTGAAGTATTCGAACAGCTGGCCACGGCCGACATGCTCGAACATTCCCACCGAGGCGATGGCATCGTATGTTCCTTCGAGCGTCCGGTAGTCGCCGCAAACGATCGTGACCAGGTCCTCGACACCGGCCTCCTTCGCTTTGATCTCGGCCACCGCGGCCTGTGGTTCACTCAAGGTGACGCCGGTTGCTTTCACCCGGTAGCGCGAGGCTGCATGCACTACCAAGCCGCCCCATCCACATCCGACGTCGAGAAAGTTCTGACCGGGAGCGAGCTCGAGCTTGCGACAGATGAGGTCGAGCTTGCGCTCTTGCGCGACAGCAAGGGACTCGCTGGGGTCGAGAAAATCGGCGCACGAGTAGACCAATTGAGGGTCGAGGAAGAGCTCGAAGAATTCATTCCCGGTGTCGTAGTGGAAGGTCACGGCCCGTTCGTCTCGGGGCAAGCTATGAACCGCAGCTGAGCCCATGTAGGGACGTTGGGGATTGCTTCGGCGAAGTTCTGGGGGCAGCCTACGAGCCAGACCAACCAACCTGGCGAGCTGTGCAAAGCGACGGGAAACATCTTCCAGGCTTGCCAGGAATTCAATCACGGCGACCATGTCCCCCTCGACATCGACGTCGTCATAGATGTAGGCCTCGGCGGCGGTGAGATTGTCGGGGGGAACTAGCAGCGCCCGCCAAGCGCCGGGATGCTTGAGAACCAACGTGGCAGCAGCGCTGCCAGAACCCATCTCCTCACCGGTCCACAGTCGAAGCGCTGGTGGCGACCCCGGGCAGAGGTCGACCAACCGCCGGTAGATCTGGCGAGAGACCTCCGAAGCCTCCATTTCCTTGAATCTATCGGGACTCGTAGGACGCGGTCCCTTCCAACCCGGATAAATTCGATGCGATGATGGAATGGAACTCGTGATCGGCTCGACCTCCCGCTATGAAGGAATGCCGCAGCGTCGATGCGGCCGGAGTGGAGTCTTGTTGCCTGCCATCACGCTCGGTCTCTGGCAGAACTTCGGGAGCGAACGTCCCTACGAGACCTCGCGGGAGATCGTCCTGCACGCATTCGATGCAGGTGTTTTCCATTTCGATCTGGCCAACAACTACGGGCCGCCCTACGGGCACGCGGAGGAGGTCTTTGGAAAGATCCTCGGAGATGGGTTAGGAAACCATCGAGAC
>JBOGEW010000381.1:0-4738 GCA_050742075.1 Acidimicrobiia bacterium | reverse complement strand
CCCTCAGGGTGCCCGGGTCACTGATCATCAGCATCCTGCTCACCACCCTCGTCGCCCTGGCTTGGGGGGTGGCAACGATCCCGGATACCTTCAGCGTGACCCCAAGTTTCAGCACCCTCGGGGCCTTCGACCTCGGTAATGTCTTCACCCAGCTCGGCCTGGTGGCGGCATTGCTCACAATCTTCAGCTTCATGCTGACCGACTTCTTCGACACCATGGGGACGGCCACGGCCATCGCCGAGCAGGCCGACCTGGTGGACGAAAGGGGGAATGTCGAAAACATCGGAAAGGTGCTGTTTGTCGATTCGCTGGGGGCCGCGGCGGGTGGCGCCGCCGGGATCAGCTCCAACACGAGCTATATCGAGAGCTCGGCGGGCGTGGCCGAGGGAGGGAGGACTGGACTCACCTCGGTGGTGGTTGGAATCCTTTTCCTCCTCGCCATTTTCGTCTCGCCCCTCGCCGGGATAGTCCCGGCTCAGGCGACGGCGCCGGTGCTGATCCTGGTCGGTTTCCTGATGGCCGGTTTGATCAAGGGCATCAACTTCGAGGACATCGAGGAGGGCTTTCCAGCGCTCCTGACGATGGTCCTCATGCCCCTGACGTTCAGCATCACGGTTGGCATCGGGGCCGGGTTTGTGATGTACACGCTGATCAAGGTGGTGAAGGGCAAAGCCTCCGAGGTGCACCCACTGATGTGGGTGGTGACGGTTGCCTTCCTGATCTTCTTCGGCCAGACAGTGCTGGGGCAGGCAATTTCGGCTTGACCACCGGCGGGTAAAGCGAGGTTGCAAGAACCTGCTTGGCGGATCTACCCGGCGTGCGGCCGCGTAGATCCGCGCAGGGGCCGGATCAACCGTTGAGCGCGACCCATTCCTCGAGGAAGGACTGAGCCGAGCCGGTATCGAGGCGATAGGTCCTGTCAGTCGCCTTGCAGACGGAGTCCCCGGTGACGGTCAGCGACACGAGGCTGTTGGTTCCCTCCAGGAAGTGGGGCCCTCCCGAGTCGCCGTAGCAGGTGCCGGAATTACCAGTGGCCTCGTTCATCGACATCGTCATCCACGCGTTGGTCAGCGAGAGGAAGCTCTGATCGCCTTTGTTCCGTTGGAGATTGTCCAGGATCCCGGCGAAGCCACCCTTGCGAGTCTCCCTGATCGTGCCATACCCGACCGCGGTGAAGATCTGGTCCTTTAATTGACCGCTCGCCTTTAGGTCGTCCAGTAGCCCGGCCGGAGGAAGCGCTCCGTACTGGTTGATACCCGTCGAAGTGTTGAGGTCTAGAACTGCCATATCAAACAGGTCGGCCATCCCTTGAGTACCGAACCTTGGGTCCCAGTGCACATCGGCGAACGGGACCTCGAAGAAGGTCGATCCGGTGCTGATGACCTCGTCGAAGGTGACCAAGATGTCGGCGTCTTCGAAGGGCACCCCGAAGATTTCTTCGATCAAGGTGTCCAGGCCGACGACGCAGTGACCAGCAGTCAGGAAGACATCGCTTCCCGCGGCCTCGCCTGCTCCCTGCATCAGGGTTCCGGAGCACCACTGATAGATCCCGGCGAGTTCACCAGTGTTGATTCGAATGACAAGCGACCCGACGAAGGGATGCTCCCCGCCGTCCGGCTCTCCGTAAACGATGCCCAGCGCCGCGCCCACTCCGATGAGCCCGACCAGCAAAGTGGTCAATCCGACAATGAGGGCTCTCCTCATAGTCATAGTTGCCTCCTCTCCACTCCGTCGCATGGCATTATCGCCCCCTCAGCTACGTGAGCACAAGGCTGTCGGCGCTGAGATCGAAACAACAGCACGGACCCGATTCGTCGACTTGTCAGCCGAATGAGAAGAGAGGCGGCAGGACGACGACCACGGCTGCCGCCCAGAGGCCAAGGACCGGGAGGTATGTCGTCTGCCATCGCTCCTGAATGGGGAAGGTTGCTCGCCCCGAGACGAACCGGCCCGAAAGCCAGGCAGCCCCAACCAGATTCACGAGCAGGACGAGATTGAGGCCGATCGCAGCGACGCGGTTCGGGGTGAATCCAAGCTCACCGATCCGAATCGCCATCGAGCCAAGCACCATCAGGTCGAGGGCCAGGGCGCCGACGATCGCAACAAGCAGGATCCGATCTAACAAACCCGGTGGCTGCTCGGGGTCCCGGGCGGACATGCCGTAAAGCACGAGGCCCAAGACCACGACGAGCAGGGCGTCGAAGACGGTGAGCAACTCTCGGTCGAAGTCGCCTCCCAGAGACGTCAAGGCGTAAGTCGCCGCCGAGCCGGCCAGCATCACGGCGAAAAGCGGGGTAAACAGGTTGGTGAGGACAGGCGCCATGTTCTCGACCACGCCTCTCTTCGCCTCCACCAGCCAGGCCGCCACGATCACCGCCCCGGCGGCACCGGACAACAACACCCATTCCAGTAGCTTCTGCGCGAACCAGACGCTGATCGGCTCCAGGATCAGCGAGGTCAGGGCGACGAGCACACCCCCACCGAGGGCGATGAGCACGTAGTAGATGAACCACTCCCCGGTAAATCGGACAAAGTCCATCCTCCGCCCGTGGAGCGCCCAGGTTCCACCCATGTACGAGTAGCCGACCACGAACCACAACGCCACCGGCAAGTGGAGCAACGCCAGGATCTGGGTGCCGTCCTCGCTTTCCCACGGGTAGAGGTTCACGAGCGCGGCGGAGATGGCGAAGGGGATAGTCGTGACGAGCGCCTGGCGACGGGTCAAGTGGTTCCGACGGACGTAGTACCAGGCCAGAAAGAGGAGAACCACCCAGAAGGTGTTCCTGACGAGGAAGGGAATCACGTCCGGGTTGCCGGGGAGCAACGCCAGGAGTCGGGGCGCTTGGACGGCGGCGGCCGCCAGCCCCGCGAACAGGAGCGTCTCGGCGAGCCCTTTGCGCCCGCTGACCGGCTCGGCCACATCAGCCAGAACGAGTTGCTTCCAAAGCCGCTCGCTGTGTTCCCTGGCGAACTCGTGCGACAACTCGTCGACTCCGCCCATCCGCTTGACGGCCACCAGGAAGGCTTCATCCTCATCGAGCCCGACCTCGTGCAGGTCGGCGATTTGATCCCGCAGGTGACCCTCCAGCTCGTCGACGTCCCGTCCGTTCAAGGACCGCGCCCGGGAGACGTAGGTGCGCCACTCGCCGATCTGGGTCTCGAGGGAGTTCATCGCTATATCGCTCCGACCGGTAGCGCTACAAACTTGCGCCAGGCGTCGGTCAAAGTGCGCGTGACCGTTGCCCATTGCCGGCGGTGATCTGCCAGCGCCGACCGACCATCCTCGGTAATGGAGTAGTACTTGCGACGGCGACCCTCGGCTGGCGTCCGCCACTCACTGGTAACGAACGCCAGGCGCTGAAGGCGGTGGAGCAGCGGGTAGAGCATCCCGTCGGTCCATTGCATCTCCCCGCCTGAAAGTTCTCTCACTCGCTTAAGAATGGCGTAGCCGTAGCTCTCCCCCTCGGCGAGGATTGCTAGCACGAGAGGTGTCGATGAGGCCGCGGTGAGATCTTTATCGATGTGCATGTTTTAATCGTTACGTAGCAGCACTATACAGAACAGCTCTAGGTAATTAGCAGGCCTTCTCGCGACCCCACACCCCGTTGAGGGTCGTACCCGAGCGCCAGGGCTGTCCAATCCTTACACCTGTTCTCCGGATCCCTTTTCAAGGGTTCCTAAAGCGCCTTCAAAGCGGACAGCGGCATACAGGAGCAGTCCCGAATGACGAGCCATTGAAGCTGCTCGGCCGCAAGCGAAAGGAAGGGACCGAGAACATGCCAACCATCCAGAACCGATGGCCGATCCTCGCCGCCGCCGAGGACCACCTGGCCAGCAACGGTCGACGCGCCAGGCGTGGGCCAGCCATGATCGTGGGCCTCGCGGCCCTGTTAGGAACAGTGGTGCCGGTGGTGCAGCCGGCAGAGGCGCTGGACGAAGCCACCTCGGCGGACGCGGTGATCGAATGGAACGCCAACGCCCAGGCGGCGATTATTGGCACCGCCGGACAAGGCCCCACCGTCGCCTACCTCCACTTCGCGATGGTCCAAGGGGCCGTTTATGACGCGGTAATCGCGATCGAGGGCGGCTACGAGCCGTACCTAGGTGCCCCGCCCATGGCCGGGCTGGAAGACTCGTCGCCCGCCGCCGCCGCCACCGCAGCTCACGATGTCCTTGTCGCGCTGTTCCCCAGCCAGCAGGCGACCCTTGACGCCTTGCTTGCCACCTCGCTCGCAGGAATCCCTGACGGAGCCGCCAAGAATGGAGGCATCGAAGTCGGCGCGGCGACCGCGGCGGCGATGGTCGCCAACCGAACCAACGACGGGCGCTTCGTCGCCTTCACTCCGCTGGAAGGCTTCGATCCGGGTGAGTGGCGACGCACGCCACCCGCTTTCGTCTTCGAGCCCGCTCCGTGGGTCGGGAACGTGCGCCCGTTCATCATCCCGAACGCGGCCGCGCTGCGATCGGACGGACCAAACGCGCTCACCGGTCCCGAATACGCGGAAGACTTCAACGAAGTGAAGGAGTTGGGGTCGCTCACCAGCCCGACCCGCACCGCCGACCAGACCGACGCGGCGCGGTTCTGGCAGGCCAACGGGGCCGCCCTGTTCAACGCGATCTTCCGCCAAGTCGCCGAGACCCAAGACCTGACCATCGCCGAGGCCGCCCGCATGTTCGCCATGGCCAACCTGGCCGGAGCCGACGGCGCCATCGCGTGTTGGAACGACAAGTACTACTG
>JBOGEW010000380.1:0-4126 GCA_050742075.1 Acidimicrobiia bacterium | reverse complement strand
ACCCTCCCATTGGAGAACAATTCCTTAACACCATGGGAACATCCGGTTTGGATCGCCGACGACTGCGTAGGGTGAGGTGATTGGCGATTCGATTCGGCTAAGGAGTCCGTTGACCAGTCGGGCAATGTTTTCGAGGGCCATGGTCGGACTCGTCTCGGCGGTGGTGCTGGTGGCGGCGAGCGGGCAAGGATGACACCGACTGGCAAGTGGCTTCTCACAAGCGGAGGGTTGGTGGTGGCGGTGGTGGGGTTCCTTCTCTTTCGCCCCGACACGCTGTTTACCGACGTCAGGGTCGAGGAGTCTCTTGAGGCTGCGTTTACCGCCACTACCACCGCGAGCGGTGTCACCCCCTCGAGGGGCACAGCGCCGAGCACCGCTCCGCCGGGTAGCACCACCTCGCTCGTGGAGCCCACAACGGCAACAACCGCTGCTGGACCGGTGGGGCTGACGAGCGGCTCCTTCACCGGAATTGATCATCGCGCCTCTGGCTCGGTCACCATCTACGAACAAGATGGGCAACGAGTGTTGCGATTCGAGGATGACACCGACATTCAGAACGGCCCTGACCTTTACGTGTGGCTGCTGGCCTCGGAGTCATACGAAGGGGGAATCCCAACGGAATACCTCGATCTGGGATTACTCAAAGGCAACGTTGGGGGGCAAAACTACGTCCTCCCCGCTTCCTTCGACCCAGAGACCCACCGGGCTGTGCTGATCTGGTGCCTTCGCTTCACCGTTCCCTTTGCCGCGGCGCCACTCGGCTGATCTACCTATTGGGTCGTTTGCTGAGGAGTCGAAGGAGTCTGGGGCACCACCGCCCGAACTTCCTGAAGGACGAAGGAGCCACAGGATCCGCGATAACGAACCGCGGCGCCGATGGGAGGCGGGAGGTGCAAAGTCGCCGGTGGCGAGTCGAGCTAGCGGCACCGTTAAGCGAGATCGCGATCGCATCGAAATGGTCCCCAGACCGATCTCGGGTGGAAGGGTGAACCTCCTTCCTCAGGTCAGGCTTGCACCTTGCTGTCCGCCAGTCCGGATCGAGCCGCGTGCTGGCACGGACTGTAAAAGCTGCGGTCGCTAGCTGATGCGATCGGCCAACTCCACGAGATCGCTGACGACCAGGTCGGGCTTGAGATTGGGAATTCCCCAGATTGCTCCTGGGCGGCCGATGAAGGCGCCGGGCATTCCGGCAGCTTGGGCTCCGGCGATGTCCCAGTCGTGAGCGGCGATCAGAAGACCCTGGCTCAACTCGATTGCCAAAAGTTCGCTCGCCTTCCGGTACACCTCGGGCGCAGGCTTGAACAACTGAACCTCCTCGACCGAGATCATCGATCTGAAAAATCCATCCAGCCCAGCATTGCGCATTTGGGCGGCAGCGGCTTGCGACGAGCTGTTGGTAAGGGTGGCCAGATAAAAGCCGGCATCAGACAGCTTTGTCAGCCCGGGGATGACGTCGGGGTGGGGTGGCAGCGAAAGCATCGAGGCGACGATGCTTTCTGCTTTCTCTGGCGACAACTCCACGTTCCTTCGCCTTGCCAGGGTTGCTAGAGCTTCGCTGCCGATCGTCCCAAAAGGGCGATATTGACCCGTGTAGTTGGCTACGACCGATCCGTGCAGTAAACGTGCAAACCACTCTCCGGTCGGCGGCGGAGACCCAAACACCTCGCTGAGTGGCAGCGCCAAAGCCGATACGTCGAGCAACGTCTCATTGACATCGAAGATGAGGACGGGGAGTTTCACGCTTGCTAGGTCTAGCAGTCTGCGCGGATCTTCTCGGCTCTCAGCCCAGTCCGCCCCCGTACCACTAAACAACCAAAGCTTTGCTTGGGTTTACCGCTACCACACACTTTCATAGCGCATCGGCTGCTCTCGGCCAAGGGTGCCAGACTGGTGCCAGAGCATCGGCGACGTTGATCAGTGTCAACTCGACCGGCATCTGAGAGCATTTTTTGGGCGACGGACAGATCGCTACCGGTCAGATCCTTATCGCTATCGCGTTACGTCGATCCGGGTGGTACCCAGTTCTGCCTGTTCGTGGGCTCGGTTCGGTCTCCTATTACCTGAGCTGTAGTACTGCCCAGAGCTATCGCTTTCGGGGATTGGGCCGATCCAGAACGGACCAGTTGATGGCGACTAATACATGGACGCCGTCACGGCAGGTTGTCACCTTCTTCGGGTTGGCCTTCGTCATCACCTTGCTGGTCAAGGTTCCGCCAGCGAGCGACCTGGCCGGATTCTTCCGGACGGACGCAGGAGAGATCCACGGCATGGTCTGGTGCCATGGCGACTGCCTTACACGGCCGTCGTGTGTGAGCTTGGGAAGTCGACGCGCAACGTGGCGGGTGGGCTGGATCTGGTACGCAGTCGCCATAATCGCCATGATCATCGCCGCCGAGTTCATTAAAACATGGCTCCCGGCGACGGCCTCGAGGAGGTCATGCCCTCGAAAACCGGTGCAATCCGGCAAGAGCGATTGTGCTTCCCGTGGGAGGGGCCAATCAAGGACGCGGTCGAACACTTCCGCGCTCATGCCGTTGAGCTCGTCGATAGTCCAGTCCGTCGTCAGGGTGCTGGTGGTGAGAAACTGAGCGTCTACTTCCGGGACCCCGACGGATCGCTATTCGGGTTCATGGCCTTCCGCTTCGGCCACTCGCTTGATCCTCGGTTTCGCCCGCGTCGGGCGAGGGGGCGCACTCTGGCGCCACTTTGGAGAGAGAGTTGTTCATTGTTTTGTAATGCCGGCGGAGCATCCTTGGTCGCAGAGAAGGTTTACGGTTTCACGTAAGGAGGTCCAGATGCTGAAGAGAATCGCGACGCTGCTAGTGGTTTGTGGCGCCTCTCTCGCCTTCGCAGCCCCCGCGGGGGCCTTTACGGTCGTGAATCCGGTGAGCGGTGAGTGCAGGCAGATCCTGATCCCGGGTCCCGAGACCTTCCCGGGCAACTGGGAGGTCGTGAGCAACACTCCGGCGGCGGGTCCAGGCCCCTGGAACGGCCACGGACACGCGGACGAGAACACTGCGCTCGGGCCCGTCATCTGCCCCTAGGGCAGAAGCCGAGTTGCCAGAGAGCATGGATCTGAAGGGCGCTCGATGCGGGGTGCCCGACCTTGCACGCCCCGGCCTGGATATGTAGCGCCGAAGGGTTTTCGCGTTAGGGGACTTGTCGGGCCCAGGATCTTCGCCCGCCGCGACGGCCGCGAGGCGGGGTAGGTAATGATCCCAACCGGCGGTGTGGATGGCGATCTCGTCGTCGGGTAGGCCATCGTGCATGAGACGGACGAGAGTGTCGTCACCATCGGCAATCAATTCAAGCGCTTGAAAGCATTGCTCGAATCCGACGGCTAACTCAAACGTCGGAGGTCACGCTCGCTTCCCAGGGCCCCAGCACCTGGGGCGCGGGCTCGCCGACGAGGATGGTTGTCGACGCATGACTTGGCCGTAAGCGGTTGGCGATGGGCTTTCGGAAGCGAGGTTGGCGGCCTCCGAAGCTTCGCAAGGCCGGTCGCCGTGGCGGTCACTCAAAATTGCCGGGGGAGCGATCGAGCCTTCGGTGATGGTGAAGCGGACCATTCCGACCGCCGGGGCTCCTGGTACTCCTAAGACGGGACACAGGCTGCAACCTGGAGGGAGCCAGATGCGTTCAACGAGGCGCTCAATTACTTTCACTCGATGGCGGCTGCGGGTACGTGGGGTAGGCGCGACCCCAGATCTCGCACCTCAGTACGACCGGATCGAAGAAAATCACGCTCACATCCACTTCGGAAATTGGAGGATTCCGGACAAGGGCCGCCCAGGACGCGTTTTGGGCGCGGAATGCTGCGAAACAACTACGACTCGCCTAGAAAGTCCAGGACTGAAAACGCCTGTCACTAAAGCCTCGGTCACCGTCGCGGCACCCGCGTGGTCGCAGAGGAAGCCTGCACGTCTGCCGGGACCGAATGCAGGAACCACCTGAAGAGGTGGCTTGTGGGCATCAATTCGGAATCGAACGGTTACCGCTCGAGCGGACACCCCGCTTTCGTCTCACCATCCGATGAGACACCAGAGGGACTTCAACGTGGCCGCGTCAGTCAGCCCAGGGAGTAAAGCAGCAAGGCGATGTTGGAATCACCGAGCTGCCGTGCGTT
>JBOGEW010000379.1:0-6374 GCA_050742075.1 Acidimicrobiia bacterium | reverse complement strand
ACACAACCCATCGATCATTTTAACCTTCACATCCCCGAAAGGGAGAGATCCGCAGGCAAGCCAGTCGTGATGACTGTGACCAAGATCGATGCCGCCGGACCCGAAAAGACAGGGCAGCAGCTGGCGATTGCCAGCAGTTGGGACTTCGACGCCTATGTGCCGGTGAGCGCATTCTCCGGCCGCGGGATAGACGACCTGGTCGAGGAGCTTTCTTCCCGCCTCGGCGAGGGCCCGGCCCTGTTCCCGCCCGAGATGGACACCGACCAAACTGAGGACTTCCTGATCGCTGAGCTAATTCGCGAAAAGTTCCTTGAGCGCCTGCGGGAGGAATTGCCTCATTCTCTTCACGTCCGGCTCCGAGAAATAGAGGAAGAAGAGGAGCTGCTTCGGATTGGAGCCGACGTCCTGGTGGAGCGGGAGTCACAGAAGGGAATCTTGATTGGCAAGAGGGGATCGATGCTGGAGGAGGCAGGCTCTCGGGCCCGCCGCGAACTTGAGTCACTTCTGGGGACGAGAGTTCACCTGGCCCTCAGGGTGAAGGTCGAACCGGACTGGCAGCGGCGACCGGCGGCGCTCGATCGACTGGGTTACGGAGCCGAGCCTCGATGAATTCCGCCATCGCCGCCAAGGTCGAGCGATTGCCCAGGTTGGTCCAGAACGATCGGCTGGCGGAGATATGCCTGCTGCTGGGCTCGTTTGTCGATCCCGGCCTCGATGGGATCACCTACCTGGGCCGCCTCGACCGGATGGCTGCGGCCGTGGCCGGCAACACCCACCTGGCTCTACGCCGGGTGATCTCGATCCAGGAAGGAATCGGGGGTAACACCGAGGACTACGAGCACATCGACAACAATTTTCTTCACCGGGTACTCGATACCCGCCGGGGTTTGCCGATCGTGGTCACCGCGATCTGGATTGAGGTGGGAAAGCGCGCCGGGATCAAGGTGGAGGGAGTCGGCCTCCCAGGTCACTTCCTGGCATTCGCCGCCGGCCAGCTTGTCGACCCCTTTCATTTTGGGGAGGCCATCGGCCGGGACGAGGCCGCTCGCTTGGTGGCGGAAACGATGGGCGGCCCACCTCGCCTGGAACCCACCTGGCTGAACCCAGTAGACACTCGCGGCATCGTTCGCCGGATCCTGGCCAACCTCGAGGCCCGCTACCCCGTCGACGACCCCAATCTCGAGTGGGTGAAGGCCTCTCAATCCATTCTTGCGTAGAAATGGCCACATTTATGTGGCCATTTCTACGCAAGAATGATTTGGCCAGCGAGGTCGAGGTCCTTTTGGGTGATTCCGCCCGCGGAGTGAGTACTGAGCACGAGCCGGACCTTGTTCCAACGGATGTCGATGTCGGGATGGTGGTCGGCCTGCTCCGCCTTCTCAGCTACCCGGTTGACGAACTCCATCGCTTTTGCAAAGTCCCCGAACTCCAATTGGGCGACCAAGGAATCACCGTCTCGGATCCAGTGCTGATGACTCTTGGTGAAATCACTGATCGACGAATCGTTTGCTAAACCCATAGCCATGACTCTTAGTCAACTCGAAGCCGAGATTTATCGACAGTGGGACTTTTCTGACCCGGCGGCCAGCCGGCTCGTCTTTCAGCGACGTGCCGAGACCTCATCGGATCGGCTGACGGCCGGCATCTGGAGAACCCAGGAGGCGAGGGCACTTGGTCTTCTCGATGAGTTCGATGCCGCCGAACGACTCTTGGCCCGGGTCGAGGAGAAGTTGAGCGCGCTGCCAGAGGGAGCCGAACGAGACCACCTATTAGCGCGCCTCTCGATCGAGCGCGGCCGCGTTCTCAACTCAAACAGAAACCCGGCCTCGGCTCGGGAACATTTCGAGGCCGCCTTCGAACACGCCCAGAGGGCCGGGACCGAAGGCCTGGCCGTCGATGCTCTCCACATGCGGGCGATCGTGGAAGGGAGTCTGGGCGGGCCCGAGATGTCGCGACCCTGGAGCGAGCGGGCGCTAGCCATGGCCGAAGCCTCGGGCGACCCCGATGCCCGCCGCTGGCGAGGATCGCTACTCAACAACCTCGGCTGGGATCATCTTGACGCAGGTGAGGCCATTGCTGCCCTGGCGCTCTTCGAAGAGGCCTTAATTGAGCGGAGTCGGACCGGTGATGCCGAACTCATACGGGTTGCCGAGGCGGCGGTGGCTCAGGCGCGGGACTTACTCGGTCCCGAGCCAACTCCTGGTTAGCGTTGGCCGGCAATGGCCATCCGCTCCGACCAGGGAATCGTTCTCCGTTCCTATCCCTTTGGCGAGGCCGATCGGGTCGTCGTGCTGCTCAGCCCCAATCGCGGGAAGATCAGAACGGTCGCCAAAGGGGTGCGCAAGACCAAGAGTCGCTTTGGAGGGCGGATGGAGCCTTTTACCCATGTCGACCTGGTGGTTTACGAAGGTCGACAACTCGACACCATCACCCAGGCGACGGTAATCGAAGCCTTTGCTCACCTGCGACTCGACCTCGAGCGGGTCATGTCGGCGGGGACGATGGTCGAGGCGGTTGACGCCGTCGCCCAGGAGAACGAGAACTCTCACCGGTTGTTCTTGCTCCTCCTCCGTGGCCTCAAGGCTCTCGATCGAGGCGGCGGGGGACGCGATTTGGTCAGCGCCTTTCTCCTCAAGCTGGCCGGTGTGGTCGGGGTGGCACCGGCTCTCAGCCGTTGCGCTGCCTGTGGCCGGGAAGAGGGGCTCGAGCGGTTCAGCTTCGCCAGCGGGGGGGCAGTGTGCCTCAATTGCAAGACCGAGGGGGCCGTCAGACTCAGAACTGGCCTCACCAGTTACCTCGCCGGCCTCGTCGCGGCCGATCTGTCTTTTCTTCCTCCTACCGACCCAGCCTTGAGCGGTGAGGCGATGGGAGTCGCTCGACGTTTCGTCGAATATCACCTCGATCGTCGTTTGGCCTCTCTCGCCGTCCTCGATGGCTGAGGACCTCGATCCCAACTCCCTCCCAGGACACGTCGGGTTGATTCTCGACGGAAACGGACGCTGGGCGAAGGCGAGGTCACTGCCCCGCACGGCAGGCCACGCGGCCGGGGAGGCCGCTCTCTTCGACACCGTCGAGGGCGCTCTCGAGCTCGGCATCGCATGGCTCAGCGCCTACACGTTCTCCACGGAGAACTGGACTCGCGATGCCGACGAGGTCGAGTTTCTGATGTGGTTCAACCAAGACCTGTTAATCCGGCGGCGCGACGCGCTCCACCAGCAGGGAGTGCGAATGCTTTTCGCCGGAGATCTAGCCGATCCTCGTATCCCCGAGCACAACCGCATCCAAATGGCGGACGCCACCGACCTGACCAAAGACAACACCGAACTCTCGCTGGTGTTCGCCTTCAATTACGGCTCCCGCCGGGAGATAGCCGATGCCGCGGCCGCCATCGCTCGCGAAGCAATCGCTGGTCAGATCGACCCGGAGGCGATCGACGAGGAAGTGGTCGCCGCTCACCTATACGTACCCGACATGCCGCCGCTCGACCTGGTGGTGCGATCCTCAGGCGAGCACCGGCTCTCCAACTTCCTTCTCTGGCAGGCGGCGTATGCCGAGTTCGTCTTTCCCGGAGTGTTATGGCCGGACTTCAATCGCCACCACCTACGGCAGGCGGTGATTGAGTATCAGCAGCGGGAACGGCGATTCGGCGGAGTCGAGGGGTTCTTGGGCTAGGCGATCTCAATCGCCGCTTGCATCCAAATCAAGAGCCCAAAAGCAGCCGCTGCAATCGCCACCATTCGCGCCAGCGGAACATGCCACGATCCTTGGCTCCAAAGCCCGACCATCAATGCCGTTGCCACGGCTGCAAACGCAATTCCGCCCACGGATTCAACGCCCGCACTGAACACGCCGAGCGCAACCAATAGGGCCGCGCCCGTCCCAACTACCAGACCAAGCGCTTGGGGAATTCGCCATCGAGTCTCGAGTAAACGGGTAAGGAATTCGACTAATGCTAAGTAGATCGCGACACCGAGGGTGAATCCGATGATCGCTACCCAGCCAGGACCGAATTTGATGAAATCTTCGTTGTCGGGCGATAGGACAAGAAGGCGAGTGAGTAGCGGGGCGAATATGGGGATCGTCAGCCAGGCCCGACTGGAATAAGCGGGACGAATGATTCCGATCAAGACTGCGACGAATGCGCCAATGAACGCACCGGCACCGACCAGGAACAGGGTGCCGTCGAGGGTGAACTCACCCGCGATATTGTCGTTTTCCGTCAATCGGCCCGCCTGGCCAGATGTGATGGTGAGCAGTCTCATCATTCCCCGAAACGTCATGAGACCAAGTCCAATGAATCCGGCGACGAAACCCGCTAGCGCGAAATTGCCCAATTTCCGAGCGAACCGAATGGACTTCTCTGTGGAGGAAAGCGACCCGAGATTCGACTCTGCAGTCACAATTGTTGAACTCGTTGCAATTGAGGATCAGCAGGGGGAACGGCGTTTTGGGGGAGCGGACGGGCAATGATGGAGAAAGCCCAGGTTTCGATCCCTAGGAAGATGGCGTAGATCGGAAGAGCCAAAGCGGCGCGGCCATCCGGGAACGCCGCGTCCTGGCTGAGGAAGAAGAACAACTGGAATCCGATTGCCACCACTGCCAGTCCGATGCGCACCCACGAAGGCCATGTCCGCCGGCCGAGCGCAAGTCCGCCGAGGACGAAGGTCGGCACCATCACACTTCCTGCCGCCATTCCCAGGGGCACGAAAAAGAAACCAAGCAGTCGCCACCAGTTGCCCTGGCTGAGGCGCCAGCGGTGGTAGGCGAGTCCGGTCATCGCTCCTGCCAGAGTGGTCGTCCCGATGATGAATAACGTCCCCGACCAGGTGAACTCGGGGTCGAAGGTGATGAAACGCATCCAGGCCCTCATTCCGATTCCCCAAAGAAGACCACCGAGAGCTCCCCGCGCCATCGATCTCCCCACCCTTGCATTCTGTTCCACGTGACCTACCTCCTGGGAGTTATCGGATGCCCCGCTCGAGCATCTACCTGAACCCGCGGGTCTAGCCTTTCCGGTTCCGATGCCAGTATCGCTTGAAACCATTGCCGCGCTGGCCAAACAGCGCGGCTTCGTTTTTCAGTCCTCCGAAATCTATGGCGGAATTCGTTCCGCCTACGACTACGGCCCCCTCGGTGTTCAGCTGCTGCGGAATGTCAAAGACGAGTGGTGGCGGGCGATGGTGCAAGAACGAGATGACATCGTCGGGCTCGATTCGGCCATCCTCCAGGCACGCCAGGTATGGCAGGCATCCGGTCACGAGGCGGTCTTCACCGATCCGTTGGTGGAATGCCGCAATTGCAACCAGCGGTTTCGGATCGACAAGCTCGAGGACCCCAACACCTGCCCCAACTGTGGGGCGACGAAGAGCTTCACCGAGGCCCGGGCTTTCAATCTCATGTTTCGCACTCACACCGGTCCGGTGGAAGACGACGACAACCTCGTGTATCTCCGGCCTGAGACCGCCCAAGGGATCTTCATCAACTTCGACAACGTCCGTCGTACCACTCGGCTCAAGCTTCCTTTCGGTGTCGCTCAGGTGGGTAAGAGTTTTCGCAACGAGATCACTCCCGGTCAGTTCGTCTTCCGGACCCGGGAGTTCGAGCAAATGGAGATGGAGTATTTCTGTCACCCACAGGAGGCGCCGGAACAGTTCGAATACTGGGTGAAGACCCGCCATGAGTGGTACCTCGGGCTCGGCATGACTCCGGGAAACCTGCGGATTCGCCCTCACGGCGCCGACGAGCTCTCGCACTATTCGGCCAGCACGGTCGACATCGAGTACGACTTTCCCTGGGGTTGGGACGAGCTCGAGGGCATCGCCAACCGGACCGACTTCGACCTCCGTCAGCACAGCGAATCCTCCGGCGTGGATTTGCGTTACTTCGACCAGGAGGCGAACGAACGCTTCTACCCGTATGTGATCGAGCCCGCGGCCGGGGCGACGAGAACCACCTTCGCATTCCTGATCGACTCCTACAACGAGGAGGAGGTCAGGGGAGAGAAACGGGTGGTGCTTTCCCTTCACCCCCGGCTGGCGCCATACAAGGTGGCGATCTTGCCTTTGTCGAAGAAGGCGGAGTTGATCGAGCCGGCCGAAAAGCTGGCGGCCGAACTCCGCCGCCATTTCATGCTCGAGGTCGATATCACCCAATCGATCGGTCGACGCTATCGGCGTCAAGACGAGATCGGAACACCCTTCTGCGTCACTATTGACTTCGAGACTCTCGAGGACCAGGCGGTGACGATTCGTCATCGGGACTCGATGGAACAGGACCGGGTGGCAATGACCGGCGTCTACGAGTTCCTTGCCAAACGCCTCTAAGGCCCCCCCGGACCAACGCTCGCCGTTTCTCCCCCATGTAGCGGGGAGTAC
>JBOGEW010000378.1:0-9199 GCA_050742075.1 Acidimicrobiia bacterium | reverse complement strand
CTCATATCCAGAGGCGCCTGAACTTAGGACGAGACGAAGCTAACGATCGTCTCCCGAAGGCGGTCGGTGTCTGGCGGAACCTTCATCGAGGCGAGCCCGGCATCAGCCACCTCGGCCGGGATCAAATCCCCACGCCTTCTTTCCACCAAGGCGGTCACGAACTCAGTGGTGAACTCAGGATGACCCTGGAATCCCAGAATGTGATCAGCGACTGCCAGCATCTCAACCGGGTTGGTTTTGGCCCGGGCCAATACCCGCATTCCCGGAGCTAGATCGACGATCTGGTCGGCATTGCAATGCAAGATTCGGAAGCGACCCCCGTCGATCATCTCCGCTTCTTTGATCCCCACTTGCCAACCTTGCGGAGCGCGAGCCACCCTTCCTCCTAAAGCCTCTCCGATCATCTGCGCCCCGAAACAGACGCCGACGTACTTACGACGCTCGGCGTCAATACGGCGCAGTAAGTCTTTGAATCCGTGTATCCATTGGAGGTCGTCGTAGACGGAGAGTCGGGACCCGGCGCCAATCCAGGCGTCGTTCGATCCGAGGTCCGAAGGGAAGTCCCCGGAGGTGAGATCGAAGGAGCGAATCTCGGCGTCGGGTAGCAGCTGGGAGAACATGTCCGGATAGTCGCCAAAGGCGGGACGAAGCTCAGGAGAAATATGGTCGCAGAGGAGAAGGCCGAGTCGCACGAACTATTCCCCAATGAAGACGGTCTTGAGCTCGCTGTATTGCTCGAGGGCGACCATGCCCTGCTCTCGACCGAAACCCGACTGCTTGACCCCTCCAAACGGGGCTTCGATGTGAACGCTCGACGACGAGTTGATCGAGATCATTCCGGTCTCGACTGCCTTGGCCACCCGCAAAGCCCGAGCAATGTCACGGGTCCAAAGGGAACCGGAGAGCCCGTAGATGGAGTCGTTGGCCATCCGAATTGCGTCCTCTTCGCCTTCGAAGGGGATGATCCCCACCACCGGACCGAAGATCTCGTCCTGCATCACCTTCATCGTTGTATCGACGTCGAGCATTACCGCCGGCGTGAGAAAATTTCCGGGTAGGTCGGGCTGCTTGCCCCCCAGCGCCACCGTGGCACCTTCGTCCCGGCCGATCTCGAGATACCCCGCCACTCGCTGGCGATGGGCAGCGGTGATGAGAGGGCCCATTTCTGTCTGGTCCAGGCTCGGATCACCGAGCTTGATTTCCCGCGTAGCCGCAACGAAGCGCTCCACCACCTCGGGGTAGACATCTCGCTCGACGAGCATGCGGCTACGAGCGCAGCAGTCCTGCCCGGCGTTGTCATACACGGACCAGAGCGAGGAAGCGATGCAAGCGTCGAGATCCGCGTCGGCGAAGACGATGTTGGCCGACTTGCCTCCCAGTTCCAGCGAGACGCGCTTGATGGTGGCGGCCGCGGCCTCCATCACTCGCCGGCCGACCTCGGTCGAGCCGGTGAAGGAGATCTTGGAGACGAGGGGATGATTGATCAGTGCCTCGCCGGCGACGGAGCCCTGACCGGTGACAACATTCAAGACCCCATCGGGCAGCCCTGCTTCGCGCGCCAGTTCGGCCAGGGCGAGAGCGGAAAGCGGTGTCACTTCCGCTGGCTTCAAGACCACGGTGTTGCCCATGGCCAGGGCGGGGGCAACTTTCCAGCCGGCGATGAGGATCGGAAAGTTCCACGGCACGATGGCTGCGCAGACCCCGATGGGCTGGCGCCAGGTGAGAAGAGTGCCGAGCGCATTGCCGGGAATGGTCTCGCCCCCGAACTTGTCGGTGGCGCCGGCATAGAAATCGAAGGTGGCGGCGACAGCGCCGATCTCGCCCCGAGCCGCGCTGATCGGCTTGCCGGTGTTGACGGATTCAAGCCTTGCCAACCGTTCTTGATCACGCCTGATGCCGTCGGCGATCCGCCTCAGGACATCGCGCCGTTCTCGAACCGACGCCTTGCTCCAAGTGGGAAACGCCCTGTGGGCGGTTTCTACCGTGGCGTCGACCTCGTTCGGGCCGAAAGCCGGGACCTCATCGATGGCCTCGGCAGTGGCGGGATTGAGAAGAAGAGTCATGGTCGGAGATCCCAGAACCGACCAGTGAGCCCCAGGTTGTCGAGGATGCTCTGATTGTGCTGCCGGGTGTGCGGTTTCCAATCCGTCGCCAAACGATCGCCCCACCAGGCCATGGCCAGATCGGAAAGCTGACGAGTCGAGAGGACCGCCCCCGGCGCTCTCCCGGCCAGCCAGCGATTCAGGTGCTCCTCCGACCGGAAGAGCAGCATGGTCCCTCAGGTGTGAGTGATGTCATCCCACCACCGCGCCGCTGGTACTAGCACGTGGAAGACGGGAGCCTCATCGTCGGGTACGCCATCGGTCACCGACAGCCGGATGGGGTGGGAGCAATCCGGACAAACGGTTTCGATTGTGGAATCGACCCTGAGAGCGGCGCCAATCCCAAAGGCATCCCAAGCACAGTTGGCGAACCAAATGCGCTCGCCGGTGGAAACTTTGAACTCCGTCTCCCGTGCTGCGAACGGGTTGGCCATCAGCAATTCACCGGTCTTGTCATCCAGCACAAGGGCGTGAGCTTCGTGTAGCCGTCGCCAGCCCTCCTTGACAGCCTGCAGCGAGATGCCAAGAGCACCCGCTACCTCGCCCGCTGAAGGAGCCCGTCCGAGTTCCGCGAAAGAGTGATAGGTGGCGTTGCGCAATTCAAGATCGGCCTTCTCCATCTTGTCCATTCTTGCGTATGTTTGCGCCCCTAATCCCGGAGGGATCTACGCAAGAATGAGTTAACCGGCTAGAAACGCTCTCGAAACACTTTGCCCTGATCGTGACGCCTTCCAATTAGGAGGAGGCGAGGTGAGCGAAGGAACCATTGCCTGGCTTTTGGTCAGCTCCGCGCTGGTGCTGTTCATGACCCCCGGGCTGGCTCTCTTCTACGGCGGAATGGTCCGTTCGAAGAACGTCCTCAACATGCTGATGAAGAACTTCTTCACGATCTCGATCGTGACCGTGGTCTGGACGGTGATCGGTTACACGATTGCCTTTGGCACCGACATCGGGGGGCTGATCGGAGGGCTCGACTTCTTTGCCCTGCGAGGTGTTGAAGGCGACAGCCTTCTCTTCATGGTTTTCCAGATGATGTTTGCGATCATCACCCCCGCTCTGATCTCAGGAGCGGTGGCGGAACGAATGAAGTTCTCCGCCTGGGTCCTCTTCACCACTCTGTGGGCATTGATCATCTACCCGATCGTCGCCCATTGGGGATTCGCCGCCGATGGATGGCTCTTCGCCTGGGGTGTCCGTGACTTTGCCGGCGGACTTGTCGTTCACATCAACGCCGGGATTGCTGCCCTCGCCCTGGTCTTCGCCCTCGGACCTCGGCGAGGATTCGGTGCCGAGGTGATGCGTCCTCACTCGCTGCCCCTCACCCTGCTCGGAACCGGCATCCTCTGGTTCGGCTGGTTTGGATTCAACGCCGGTTCCGCCCTAGCTGCCGATGGAATCGCTATCGGCGCCTTCGTCACCACGCAGATCGCCGCGTCAGTCGCTGCCCTGGGATGGGTTGTCGCCGAGTGGATGAAGAACGGTAAGCCCACCACGCTTGGTGCAGCCTCGGGAGCAGTCGCCGGACTGGTCGCTATCACTCCCGGAGCTGGTTTCGTTTCTCCGATGTCCGCCATTGTCATCGGCGCTGTCGCGGGGTTCCTCTGCTTTCTGGCAGTGAGTCTCAAATACCGCTTTGGTTACGACGACTCCCTCGATGTCGTCGGAGTCCACCTCGTCGGCGGCATCGTCGGCTCGGTCTTACTTGGGGTCTTTGCGGAGAGTCGCATCAATTCCGCGGTGTCGGATGGCCTGCTCTTCGGCGGGGCCGGCTTCTTCTTCAAGCAAGTAGTCGCGGTGCTGGCGGTGATCGCTTTCACCTTCATCGCTTCCTATCTGCTGGCCCGGCTCGTCAAAGCCGTCACCGGTCTCCGGGTCGAGGAAAATGAGGAAACCGAAGGTCTCGACATCTCGCTTCATGAGGAGCGGGGCTACGTGTTCTCGGAATAGGAGAGTCTGGTGAAGCTGATCGTTGCCTACGTCAAGCCTTTCAAGCTCGAAGAAGTCAAGGATGCCCTGCGCGAAGTGGGGGTCACCGGCATGTCTGTTTCGGAGATCAGAGGCTTTGGCCGTCAGTCGGGACAGACCGAGGTCTATCGGGGGGCGGAGTACAAGGTCGAGTTCGTGCCCAAGACCCGCATCGAGCTCGCCGTTGACGACGGGGACGTCGAGCGAGTCGTGGGGACCATCGAGGGGGCGGCACGTACCGGAGACATCGGCGATGGCAAAGTCATCGTGCTGCCCATTGAGCAAATATTGAGGATCAGGACGGGTGAGCGAGGAGCCGAAGCCATCTAACGACCCGACGCCCCCGACTCCGCGGGGACGCTCGGACCAGGTCGATGAAACGGTCCGTCGACTGGCGACGGCGCACCGAGAGCTTGGGGTGCTCGCCGTGGGGGGCTACGGCCGCCAGGAACTGTGCCTGCATTCGGATATCGATCTGCTCATCCTTCACGAAGGCGCGGTTCCCGAGGAAGCCGTGCGTTCCATTCTTTATCCGCTCTGGGATGCTCGGCTCAAGGTCGGTCACGCCACTAGAACCGTGCGGGCAACGCTGGCCTTTGCCCGCGAAGATCTCCACGGACTCTGCTCGTTGCTCTCAACCCGCCTTCTCTCGGGACCAGTGGAATTATTCGATGAGCTTCTGACCGGCTTGGCCAGGCTCTTGACCGGCTCGCGGGCAAATCTCGGCGAATTACTGGCAGCTGAGGAACATCGGGTCTGGGAACGCGAGCCCTTCGCCCGTCAGGATTTCGATCTCAAGGGTGGCCGCGGGGGCCTCCGCAGCCATCACCGCCTCGAATGGGATCGTCAACGCTCTCGGCTTATCGGAGAGGAGGCAGTACTCGAAACCCGGCCCTCCGAGCAAGCCGCAGTAGAGATGCTGCTCGAGGTTCGCCAGGCTTTACACGCAGTACAAAAACGTGCCGCTGATCTCTATGCCATCGAGCTGCGCCCGCAGGTGGGAGATTGGTTGGACAGGGATCCGACGGAGCTGGCCAGCGAGGTCTACGGGGCGGCCCGGACCATCGACGGGATCGCTGCTCTCCGGTGGGGTCGGGTCCGTCCCGTCGGGACAGATCCGATCCACCACGCTGGCTTGGCCGTGATTCGCCTCGTGCGATCGCGGTGGGGAAAACGAGAACCGACGGCAACGCCATTCGCCTACGCTCGAGCGGCGGCGGCTTCGGCCTCGGGAGGACGCCTCTCATCCTGGGAACGCGATTTCGTCGCCCGCACGGGCTCACCCGACTGGCAACCCGGGGATCGTGCGAGCCTCCTGGCCCTCCTGGCCGCCGGTGCCCCCGGGTGGGAAGCACTCCTCGGACTGTGGGAAGCGGGTTGGCTCACCCGAGCCTTGCCCGAGTTGGCCCATCTGCGCGGTCTCGCCCAGGTAGCTCCTTTCCACAGCCACCCAGTTGACGCCCACCTCGGTGCCACCGTGGCCAGCGTTGTCGACCTCGCTGACGGCACCATCGACTGGTGCGGCGAAATTGCCGATCAGCTCGGCGGTCTCGACGAAATCTTGCTGGCGGCTCTCCTTCATGACATCGGGAAGGGCTTGCCCGGGGATCATTCCGAGACCGGTAGCGACCTGGCCCAACGCCTGTTGACCAGGATTGGTTTCTCCCCAATGACGGCGGGGTTGGTCGGCCGGGCCGTGCGTCACCACCTGCTCCTGCCCGAAACGGCCTTTCGCCAGGATGTGGAAGACCCCGCGGTCATCGCGACGCTCGCCCGATCGGTCGGAAGCATCGATTTTCTCTGGTCCCTCACCCTCCTGAGCGTGGCCGACGCTCGCGCTACCGGAAGCGACATGTGGAGTCCCTGGAAAGAATCACTGCTCCGCACACTGGTGACGAAAACCGCCGCACTCCTCGACGGCAGGCCCACGGCATTGACCGGTGAGTCGCTTGACGAGCTGGCGGCTTTGGTTCCCGATCTCGATCGCCACGCAATCGCCAGGCACATGGAGGGAATGCCATCTGGATACCTGGCTCGCTTTGGACCGGAGGTGGTCGCTAGCCATCTCCGGCTTGCCCATCCGCCCTTTGGCTCGGCCGAGGTAAGGACTGCGGTGGTGCCGGGTGCGCCCGTTTCAAACCTGGTGGTGGCGGCCCGGGATCGACCAGGCTTGCTCGCCACCGTTTCGGGCGTCTTGGCCCTACATAACTTGAGTGTGCTCGAGGCCCGGGTGGTCACCCGCGCCGATGGAGTGGCGATCGACACCTTCCGGGTGGTTGATGCTCGTGGCTCCGACATGGTCGGTCAGGGGCGATGGCCCGCCGTTCGAGAAAGCCTGGAGAAGGCGTTCGCAGGCAGTCTCGACCTAGAAAGTCGTCTCGCCGAGAAGAGACCGACCTCAGCTCTGGCGCGCAAGCCCCCTCAGGTGAGCATCACCGGTTCGACCATCGAAGTCCGGGCATCCGATCGAGTGGGGCTGCTTCACGACCTGGCCGCGGGGCTGACGTCGCTCGGCCTTGAGATCACGCTTGCCAAGATCGACACTCGCCGGGGCGATGCGATCGATGTCTTCGAGGTGATGAAGCCAGTGCAGGTAACCGACAAGGTGATTGAGTCAGCGTTGCTAGCGGCTTGTGCCGGCCATCTTCCTACAGGGGCGTGACATAGGCCGAGGTAATCCCGCCGTCGACCAGGAAGGTGGCACCCGTGGTGAAGGAGGACTCGTCGGAGGCGAGCCATAACGCGGCCTGGGCCATCTCCTTTGCCTCGCCAAACCGACCCATCGGGATGTGGACCAGCCTTCGTTCCTTCTTCTCATCCGTGTCGAGGAACTTCATGAGGAGCTCGGTGTGGAGTGGACCCGGACAAAGCGCGTTAACCCGAATGCCTTCCCGGGCATGCAGCACCGCCAATTCGCGGGTCATCGACAAAACGGCTCCCTTCGAGGCGGTGTAAGCCACCTGCGGCGTAGCCGCCCCCAACACGGCAACAAATGAGGCTGTGTTGATGATCGAGCCCCCGCCGGCGCGGCGAAGGGCGGGGATCCCGAATTTGCAGCCGAGGAAAACGCCTTTGGCGTTGATGCTCATCGTTAGGTCCCAAACCTCTTCGTCGGTCGAGACGGCGTCGTCATCGTTCGAATGCATGATTCCGGCATTGTTGAAGAGAACATCCAAGCGACCAAACTCTGACTCGGCTGCCGCCACCATCGACTCGCAATCGTCTGCCTTCGATACATCCGCCTCGACCGCCGTCGACCGGCCTCCGCTCGAATTGACCTCGTTGGCCACCTCGACCGCCGCCTCCCGATTGACGTCGACAGCCACCACCGAAGCGCCCTCGGCCGCAAACAAAAGGGTGGCTTCGCGACCGATCCCCCCGGCGGCGCCGGTGATCAGCGCCACCTTGTTCTCCAGTCTCATCAGATTCGCTCGAAATACCGCCACCGCTCCCAGTCGGTGACGGAGTTGTCAAATGCGTCCTGCTCTTGACGAAAGAAGTGAACGTAATGCTCCTGAACGTCCTCTCCGAAGGCCGCCTTCACAAAATCCGAGGAAGCGAAGTTGTCGGTGGCCTCACGCAAGCTGCGCGGCACTCGCGGCAGTTCGGAAGCCTGGTAGATGTCACCGGAGAAGTGCGAGGGCGGCTCAATCTGGTTGGCGATCCCGTCGAGCCCGGACGCCAGGATTGCCGCATAGGCGAGGTACGGATTGCAATCGGCGCCTGGAATCCGACACTCGATGCGCAGGCCCGGCCCATGGCCGACCACCCGGAACCCGGCTGTGCGATTGTCGTAGGACCAGGCGATCCGAGTGGGCGCCCAGGACCCATCCTGATACCGCTTGAACGAGTTGATCGTCGGAGCAAAGAAGGGCATCACCTCGGGGACGTGGGCCATCCACCCGCCGAGGAAATGGCGAAAGGTCGGGGAGACCTCAATCGGCCCCTCGACCACATCTCCGGGAAAAGCATTGGCGTCGCCCGCCCACATGCTCAGATGGATGTGACACGACGAACCGGCTTCGCTCATCTGAGGTTTGGCCATGAAAGTCACCGACATGTCGAGTGACTCGGCGATCTCCTTCATTGCCAGCTTCATGATCGAGTGCCGGTCGGCCATCTCCAACACGTTGGCGTAACGGATGTTCATCTCATGCTGGCCGCGTCCCCACTCGCCTTTCGAGTTCTCCACCGGTATTCCTGAGGCCGAGAGATGGCGACGGACCGCCCCGTTGTACTTCTCCTCTCTCGCTCCTTGCAGGAGGTGGTAATCCTCGATATACCAACCGGCGGGGTTGAGGTCTTGATAACGCCGCTGGGCGGCATCCCGATAGCTGTCTTGAAAAAGGAAGTACTCGAGTTCGGAGGCGCCCTGGGCGGTGAAACCGGACTCCCGCGCTCGCTCCAGCTGTCGCCTGAGGATCGTGCGGGGAGCAACCGCGACCAGGTCGTGATGATGCGGATCGTGGAGATCGGAAAGGACGATGGCGCTGCGGTCCAACCAGCTGGCCACCCGCAGCGTCCCCAGATCGGGAACCATGTGAAAGTCTCCATAGCCCAGTTCCCAGTTGGCGTACTTGTAGCCGGGAACGGGCTCCATCTCCATGTCGACGGTGAGGAGATAATCACAGCCATGGGTTCCGGCGCTAGCGATGTCAGCCAGGAAGTAGGAACCCTCAAACCGCTTGCCATGAAGTCGGCCGTAGTGATCGGTGAAGGCCACCACGACGGTGTCAACCTTCCCGGTGTCTACTAACCCCGCCAGGTCGTCCGTGGTCAACAGCCCGCGAGTCATCGGTCAACCTCCATTCGCATAAGCCGGCGGAAAGCGTAGAGGCGGGACGGCAGGTGATGACGAGGTGACCCCAAGAAAGGTGGCGGTTGGCGCGGCAGCGGCTGCTGGCGATTTCTAGTCTCCCGCACCGGCAGAGGAGGCCTATGACCAACGAGCGGAAAGTCGGGTCGGTCACTTATAAGAACGTCGACCAGACATACTTCACCGAGCGCGGCCTGCGAAGGCATGCGGGGGTCTGGTCGTTGTGGGCGCTGGGAGTCGCCGCAGTCATCTCCGGTGACTTCTCGGGGTGGAATCTGGGGCTCAACGTGGGAGGCTTCGGCGGTCTCCTGATCGC
>JBOGEW010000377.1:0-4014 GCA_050742075.1 Acidimicrobiia bacterium | reverse complement strand
TCGATTTCGAGGTTCCCGAGTTTCATCGCATCACCGGGTTGCGTTCGTATGCGGGCAACGAGCTCTTTCTCGAGATGCCATGGCCCGACCATTCGAAATATCCCAACTGGGGCGGGGTTATCCGCCGACGTGACCTCGACGCTCAAGTGGCCGCACTCGCCCGCAAACAAGGCGCCGAGGTCTTGGAGAACACCGAAGCCTTGCCAAAAGCGGAACACGGCGAACTCCAGGCGGTCGATCTGGCGCATGAGGGCGAAACCCGCACCCTCGAGCCGACCTTCGTCGTCATCGCAGACGGCTCGATGAACCGCTTCGGTCGCGAGCTGGGGACGCTGCGGCGCAAGGACTATCCGATGGGTATGGCGGCCCGTGGTTATTACGCCTCGCCCCGCTCTCAGGACCCCTTCCTCGAGAGCCAGCTCGACATGCGAGACGAGAACGGTGACACGATGCCCGGCTACGGCTGGGTATTCCCGCTGGGCGACGGCACCGTCAACGTCGGAGTCGGCCTGCTCTCGACCTCCAAGCGCTGGAAAGGGGTCAACACCTCGAAGATGATGGCCGACTATGTCCGCGTCGCTCCTCAGTATTGGGACCTTTCCGAGGCATCGAAGCTCACCGAGCCGGTCGGGGGGAAGCTGACAATGAGCTTCTCTCGCTCGCCGTCGATCGGTCGCAACTGGTTGACCATCGGCGACGCCGCTGGGGCGATCAATCCTTGGAACGGCGAAGGAATCTCCTACGCCTACGAGAGCGGTGCCATCGCCGCCCGCTACATCTCCGAGGCGATCGCCACCGGTGATTCCACCGTTCTCGAGGGCTACGGACGCGAGCTCGAGGCGGAATTCGGCCTTTACTACAAGATGGCCCGCGTCTTTGTGAAGGTGATCGCTAATCCGTCGGTCATGAGGTCTCTGGCCCACGTCGGCATCCGCAGTCGCCCGCTGATGGAGTGGACGTTGAAAGTGATGTCGAACCTGCTGGACGAAGACGAGAAATCGGCTGGGGAACGGGTCTACAACATGCTCGCGGCCATCGTCAGGCCGCTCCCGGTCGCCTGACGATCTCCTGAGATTGCGGCCTCCCTAAGCTCGTTCTGAATGCAGCTGGTCGACTATCTGCCGATTGCGATCATGGCCGGCCTGGCGGTGGCCTTCGTCGGAGTTTCCCTCTTCATCTCCAGGTTCTTCTCTCCGCGCAATCCCACTCCGGAGAAACTTGCCCCCTACGAGTGCGGAATCCTGCCCGTGACCGAACCGGTCCAACGCTTTCCGGTCAAGTTCTATCTGGTGGCGATGCTCTTCGTGATCTTCGACGTGGAGATCATCTTTCTTTTCGCCTGGGCAACGCGCTTTCCCGATCTCGGCTGGTACGGGGTCGCGGCGATGGGGATCTTCACCTTCTTTGTCCTCGAGACCCTGGTTTATGTATGGAAGCGGGGGGCCCTCGATTGGTACGTTCGCCGGCGGGCTCGCTATCGAAGCGTGGACGAAGAACGGGCCGCATGAGCGTTCGCCGCACCGCCCCCACCAATCTCCTCACCACCACGATCGACAAAGCGGCGCGCTGGGCGCAGAGCCGGTCGATGTTCCCAGCCACCTTCGGGCTCGCCTGCTGTGCGATCGAGATGATGGCGACCGGAGCGGCTCACTACGACCTCGCTCGTTTTGGAATGGAAGTCTTTCGGGCCTCGCCCCGGCAGGCCGATCTCATGATCGTCGCCGGGCGGGTGAGCCAGAAGATGGCCCCGGTCCTTCGTCAGGTCTACGACCAGATGCCGGATCCGAAGTGGGTGATCTCGATGGGAGCGTGCGCTTCAACCGGAGGCATGTTCAACAACTACGCGTTGGTGCAGGGAGTCGATCAGGTGGTGCCGGTCGATATCTATGTTCCCGGTTGCCCGCCGGGACCGCAGAGCCTTATGCACGGGATTCTCACCCTCCACGACAACATCATGGCCGGTAAGGCATGACCACCTCCCAGGCCCTCCTCGACGGATTTGGCGAAGCGGAATGGTCGGATAGCGCCGGCCAGGAAGTGGTGCGGGTTCCGACCGAGCGGCTGCGGGATTTCGCCGAAGCCGCCCGCGAGGCGGGTTTCGAACTTCTCTCCGACGTCACCGCCGTCGACTGGCTCGGCCGCGAGCCGCGCTTCGATGTCGTGGTCAGCCTGGTCTCCCTCCAGCACCAGCTGAGGCTGCGAATCATCGTCGGTGCCTCCGGGGAGGAGCCTTCGGTGCCGTCGCTGGTTCCAGTCTGGCCAGGCGCCAACTATGCCGAGCGGGAAGTCTTCGACATGTTCGGAATCATCTTCGAGGATCATCCCGACCTCACTCGAATCTTGATGCCCGACGACTGGGAGGGCTTTCCTTTACGGAAGGACTTCGCCACCGGATCGGTTCCGGTCCAGTTCAAGGGTTCCCACAAGGTGAGCTGATGACCGATCAGAAGACTCGACAAGAGATCGATCTCTGGATCTCGGGCACCGAGGAACCCGATACCGCTTCTACCGACGAGGGCGCTCAGGAGATGCGCCGGGAGGAGACCGGATTCCGGTTGCAGGAGCAGGTGGGCACCGTGGTTGACGACGACTATGTCTTCGACGACGAGTTCTCCGACGACGAGCGGATGATCGTTAACATGGGACCGCAGCACCCTTCGACTCACGGAGTGTTGCGACTTCAGATCGAGCTCGAGGGCGAGATCATCCGTCGGACGAAGCCCGTCATCGGCTACCTCCATACGGGGATGGAGAAGACGGCCGAGGCCCTGACTTTCATGCAGGGTCCGACCAACGTCACCCGCATGGACTACTTGGCGTCCTTCCACAATGAGCTTGCCTTCTCGCTGGCCACAGAGCGTCTGCTGGGGATCGAAGTGCCGCCCCGGGCCGACGCCATCCGGGTTTTGATGACCGAGCTCAACCGGATCTCATCTCATCTGGTGGCGATGGCCACCAACGGCATGGACATCGGGGCGCTATCGATCATGACTTACGGCTTCCGGGAACGGGAGCAGGTCCTGGCGTTCTTCGAGACTGTCACCGGGCTGCGGATGAACCACAACTACATCCGCCCGGGTGGGGTGGCGGCCGACCTTCCCCCCGGCTGGCGGGCGGACGTCAAGGCCATTGTCGAGAACATGCGAGCCCGGATCGGCGATTACGACGACATGCTCAAGGAGAATCCGATCTGGACTGGGCGGACTCGCGGGATCGGAGTCATTTCCACTGAGGAGTGTCTGGCTTACAGCATCACCGGTCCCACTCTCCGCTCGACCGGCATCGACTGGGATCTCCGCAAATCGTTTCCTTACTCCGGCATCGAGCAATACGAGTTCGACGTTCCGGTCGGCGAGCAGGGCGATGTCTATGACCGCTACCGGATGCGAATCGAGGAGATTCTGCAGTCGGCCCGGATCGTCGAGCAGGTAGCCGAGGCGATGCCGAAGGGCGACTACCGATCAGACGATCGCAAAGTCACCCCACCGCCGCGGGCGCGGATCGACGAGTCGATGGAGGCGCTGATCCATCACTTCAAGATTTTTACCGAGGGGTTTCGAGTGCCGTCGGGCGAGACCTATGCGGCAGTCGAAGGGCCGCGGGGAGAGCTCGGTTGTTACATCGTGTCGAACGGGGAAGGGATTCCCTATCGAGTCCACGTCAGGGCTCCCTCGTTCTATAACCTCCAGGGCCTACCGATCATGATGGCCGACTCCGTGGTAGCTGACACCATCGCCACCATCGCCTCCCTCGACCCGGTGATGGGAGATGTCGACCGCTGATGACCCGTGCCGACGTTCAGGGTTGGCTTGATCGGTACGTCGACGCCTGGCGTTCATACCACCGCGAGTCGATCGAGTCACTCTTCACCGAAGATGCCGAGTATCGGTATCACCCTTATGACGAGCAGCTCGTCGGTGGGAGGGCGATTGCCGACAGCTGGCTCGAAGAACAGGACGAGCCGGGGAGCTGGGCAGCGAGCTATCAGCCGCATTTGGTGGAAGGGCATAGGGC
>JBOGEW010000376.1:0-2607 GCA_050742075.1 Acidimicrobiia bacterium | reverse complement strand
TCATGGGTGTTGATGTTGTTGGCGAATGAATGGATCGACTCGGTGTAGACGCCGGTCCACTGCATCGCCAGCTCCAGCTCCGACTCGGCCGACCGATCGATGATCTCGATCACGTGGGCATGGACCGGCTCGCGCGACGAGTTGAGATGCTTGACAAAGTCGAGGAGTCCGCCCTTGAAGAGGAACGTCTCCGAACGAGGCTCGGGCTGGTTCTCAACGGCGCGCTCATCGGTAAGAACGATCTCGAGGCCACGGTTGAGATAAGCCAACTCGCGGAGCCGGGTGGAGATGGTGTCGAAATCGAATTCGGTCGAATCGGTGAAAATCTGGGTATCGGGCCAGAAGTTGATCGTGGTCCCACTGTTCTTCTTCCAGGGCTTGAGCTTTTCGACCTTGGAGAGCGGCTTGCCGCGGGCGAAACTCTGCCCCCAAACGAACCCGTCGCGGCGGACCTCGGCGTCGAGCTTTTGCGAAAGGGCGTTAACTACCGAAACGCCGACGCCGTGCAATCCTCCGGAGACGGTGTAAGCCCCCTGCTCGAACTTTCCACCAGCGTGCAGAGTCCCCAGAACCACTGTCAGAGCCGACTGGCGCGACTTGGGGTGGATGTCGACAGGAATCCCCCGGCCGTTGTCGATTACCCGGACTCCCCCGTCGGAGAGAAGCGTTACCTCAATGCTGGTGGCGAAGCCCGCCATCGCCTCATCGACCGCGTTATCGACTACCTCCCACACGAGGTGGTGAAGCCCTCGGGGGCCGGTCGAACCGATGTACATGCCGGGCCGCTTGCGCACCGCTTCCAGGCCTTCGAGGACGGTGATGTCCCGGGCGTCGTACGAGGAATTTCCGTTGGTAGCGGCCAAATCAGCTCCTGGCAACAACGACTAGTAGGGGGCAATCCGGGCGGCGTCGCAGGCCGGAAAAGTGGCCCGATTGCACGCTTGTAATTATAGCTTCCCGGCCGGGGGGCGACCACCCTCTTGCCGCCTGCTCGGCCCTGTCTCTCCCCCCGGGAGGGGGGAGTCCCGGCCCAGCCGGGGAGGGGAGACATCTGTGTGTCCCCGGTGGGGGTTACCGTCCCGGTGTGCGCCTCGGCTGGCTCCAACTACGCGGCTTTCGCTCTTACTCGGCACTCGAGTGGCACCCCGACCCGGGCGTCAACATCCTGGTCGGCACCAATGGAGCCGGCAAGACCAACGCGCTCGAAGCGATCAGCTTCCTGGCCAATCTGCGCTCGTTTCGCGGCGCTCCTGAGGAGATGTTGATCGCCAACGACGATGAGACCGCGGTCATACGAGGGGAGGAATCTTCTGGAAACGCCCTGGTCGAAGTCGAGGTCACTCGCAAGGGCGGGAGGCGAGTGCGCGTAGGTCAGAAATCGATAGGGCGTAACGCGGACGTGAGAACGGTTTTGCGCACGGTGGCATTTCTCCCCGACGACCTCGACCTCGTCAAAGGATCACCTGCCGGTCGTCGTGAGCTCCTGGATGATGTCGCAACCCAGATCTGGCCAGCTTCTGCCCTCGATCAGGCGGAGTTCGATCGCGCCCTCCGCCAACGGAACACTTTCTTGAAACAAGGCGACCGCGATGTCGCCACTCTCGAGGTCTGGGATACGCGCCTGGCTCAAGCCGCCGCCAAAGTGATGGCTCGGAGGGCACGGGCGGCGGCGACATTGGAGGAGACCTTGGCCGAGAGCTACGGGAGAATCGCCGGCGAGGAGACCAGCGTTCAATTTGCCTACCAGTCCGAATGGGGCGGATCCCTTGACCCCACGACTCCAACCAGCGAATGGGCATCGAGTCTGACTGCCGCGCTGCGTGAGCGCCGCCGTCTCGACTTCGAACTGAGAAGTACGGGGAGCGGTCCCCACCGCGACGATCCCGCCGTGACCCTCAGCGGCAGGGGGAGTCGCCACCAGGCCAGCCAGGGCGAGCAGCGGACACTGGCATTGGCGCTTCGACTGGCGACCCATCGGGCGGTCTCCAAACAAACAGGTCGATTACCCCTGCTGTTGCTCGACGATGTCTACTCCGAGCTCGACCCTGACCGCTCGAAGGCATTGACAGATGCTCTGCCGGAAGCCCAGACCTTCGTCTCCACTACCCGGCTGGACGAGGTTCCGGTACCCGGAAAGACATGGCAGGTGTCGGAGGGGAGCATCCGATGACCGGCAAACCCGAGTCCCTGGAATCGGTTCTCTCCCGGCTCCTCAATTCCCTCGGGCTGCCAACGCCCGACCTGCTCCCCCGGCTCCGGGAGTCCTGGGATGAGTTGGCCGGCCCACCGTGGGCGGGTCAGTCCTCGCCAGTCCTCGTGCGGCGCGGAGAACTCGTGGTCGAGTCCGCTTCTGCTCAGCTGGTATCGATCCTGCGTTACGCCAGTGGTGAGCTCCTGCGACGCCTCGACGACGAATTCGGGCCGGGGAAGATCGACACCATCAGGGTGGCTGGACCACGCCGTTGAAGGGCCTTTTTAGATCCGGACCGGCATCAGGAGATAGAGAAAGGCACCGTCTCC
Organism: Acidimicrobiia bacterium; assembly: GCA_050742075.1. Lineage (GTDB taxonomy): Bacteria > Actinomycetota > Acidimicrobiia > Spongiisociales > ZC4RG35 > JACCTH01. Next base: position 87 of record JBOGEW010000376.1, on the reverse strand, counting down.
CCCATCGTCGAGCACACTCGCCTTGAGGGAATCGATCATTCGGATTCGAACCTTGTCCCCGGTGATCACCGAAACCCCGTCCGACAG
>JBOGEW010000375.1:0-5091 GCA_050742075.1 Acidimicrobiia bacterium | reverse complement strand
GACCTTCGACGACCGAGCGGCCTCGCTGAGTCGGGTACCGCCGCAGTCGGGGCAAACGGTGAACCTCACTGCCCGCTCCACGAACTCTCGGATGTGCGGCTGCAGGATGTCGACGTCCTTTTGGAGGAACGACTTCTGGATGCGCGGGATCAACCCCTCGTAGGTCATGTTGACGCCCACCACCTTCACCTTGGTTGGCTCCTTGTAGAGGAAGTCGTGAAGCTCTTTCTTGGTGTATGTGCGGATCGGCTTGTCCGGATCGAGGAAACCCGACTCGCTGAAGATCCGCACGTACCAGCCGTCCCCGCTATAGCCGGGGATCGTGAACGGACCCTCGCTCAGCGACTTGGAGTCGTCGTAGAGCTGGGTGAGGTCGATGTCGTTGACCGAGCCCATTCCCTCACAGCGCGGGCACATGCCCCCGGTCAGGGTGTATGTCTCCACTCGGGGCCTGTCCTTGCCCTCACCTCGCTCCACGGTGATGGTTCCCCTCCCCGTCACCGAGGGAACGTTGAAGGCGAAGGCGCTGGGAGAGCCGATGTACGGCTTGCCAAGCCGGCTGAAGAGAATGCGCAACATCGCGTTGGCGTCGGTGGCGGTGCCCACGGTGGAGCGGGCGTTGGAGCCCATCCGCTCCTGATCGACGATGATCGCGGTCGTCAGACCGTCGAGGAAGTCGACGTCAGGCCGGGCCAGCGTCGGCATGAAGCCCTGGACGAAGGCGCTGTAGGTTTCGTTGATCATCCGCTGGGATTCGGCGGCGATGGTGTCGAACACAAACGTGCTCTTCCCCGAGCCCGACACGCCGGTGAAGACCGTCAGCCGTCGCTTGGGGATTTCGACGTTGACGTCTTTGAGGTTGTTCTCGCGGGCGCCGGCGACCCGGATGTAGTCGTGGCTGTCGGCGAGCTCGAGCGCTTGCGACTGCGCCCCCGCCTTGCTTGCCTTACTCAGCTCACGGCTTTCTTAACGAGTGCACCGATCGCTTTCTCGTCGGCCGCGGTCAACTTCTTCAGCGCGTAGGAAGTCGGCCACATGCCGCCTTCGTCGAGCTTCGCCGCATCGTTGAAGCCGAATGTGGCGTACCTCGCTTTGAACTTCGCCGCGTCCTGGAAAAAGCACACCACCTTGCCGTCCTTGGCATACGCTGGCATCCCGTACCACAGTTTTGGCACGAGTTCCGGGGCGTTGGCTTTCACGATCTCATGGATCCGCTTGCCCATGTCGCGATCCGACTCCGACATCTCGGCGATCTTCGCCAGCACGGCGCTGTCCCCTTCCGCCGCGACCGACTTCATCTCCCGGACGCGGTCCTTCATCGCCGCTCGTTCTTCGTCCGTGAATACCTGGGACGTCTTGCCTTTGGCAGTGGTGCTCTTAACGGCCTTCTTTGTGGCTTTCTTGGCGCTCATCGTTCCCTCCTCTGCAGGCTTCTCCTGGCCCCGACTGACGTATGAAGTCGTGGCTGCTGTCAGCGACGGGCGTGGACCTCACCGTACCGTCGATTGGTAGCTGTCTAGTAAGTCCGGACAACACCCGATTAGGGCTGGTCGATCGACCATTTCCGGGTCGACGGCAAGGGCACGTCGCCATAGCCGTGACAGCGGGCTTCACTCAGGTGAAACTCCAACAGGTCGTAGCGATCGAGGGGGCGTGTACCTGGCGGAGTCGGCTACGTGCTTCCAGATCTCGCGATCGTCAACGGAAAGAGCCCGCCCCTCGACACAGAACTCGCCGCCCGAACCCGCGTTGTCGGGGACACCGTTGTGCAGGGCGAACCATCCCCGCTCCCGGAGGTCTCGTCCTTTGGGAGACGTGGGCTCCATGAACAGGAACAGCCCGGTGGAAGTGAAGATGGGTGTCACCGGACGAACCCGCGGCGCTCCCGATCGCCGGACCGTTGCCAGATAGGCGGGTGCCGCAGTCAATCGGTCCGCCCCGAACCCCGCCAGCTCAGGTTCCCGCTGGGCAAACTCACCCCAGTCAATCGCCGGGGTAGATCGCAGTGGAATAGGCTCCAAACCCACCTCGGACGGCGCTGGGACTCCCATTTAGCCCTGCTCGATGCGAAGCATGTTGCCGGCAGGGTCGCGCACGGCGGCGTCGCGGACGCCCCAGAACTGGTCAGCGGGCTCCGACAGAACCTCGACGCCAGGAGCAGCGGCGACCTTCTCGAAGGTGGCGTCAAGATTGTCGGTGCGGAAAAACGCCGGGCCCAACTCGCCCTTGGCGAGCAGGGCCGCGATGGCGTCGCCATCCTCCTGGGAGCGGCCCGCATGGGGCTGCGACAACACGATCTGGACCTCGGGTTGGCTGTCGGTGGCGAGGGTGATCCAGCGGAAGCCGCCGTTTTCGACCTCGTTCTGGACCTTCAAACCGAGAGTGTCGCGGTAGAAGGCGAGGGCGGCGTCGGGATCGTCGACGAGGATGTGCACATGGCTGAGTGAAATGGTCATAAGGCTGACACTACGCGCGGGCTCCGAAAATTGCTTCTCCAAAACTGCTCACTTGGGAGCGCTCCCGGCGCCCGATTTGCGTGGGCGCGTGAGCACCATCGTCTGGCAGGCAGGCAGCGCTCGCAGCTCTTCGTGGTTGCGGACCCGGTAGGCGCTCGGCGTCTCACCAACGAGCTCGGTGAAGCGGGCGGAGAAGGAGCCAAGGCTCGTACAGCCCACCGCGAAGCACACCTCGGTCACGCTCAGGTCACCGCGACGCAGCAGCGCCTTCGCCCGCTCGATGCGCCGAGTCATCAGATAGGAGTACGGGGTCTCGGAGTAAACCGCCCGGAAGCGGCGGCTGAAGTGGGCGGGCGACATCAGGGCCGTCCGGGCGAGCGCCGTCACGTCGAGAGGCTGGGCGTACTCACGATCCATCTGATCGCGCGCCCGGCGGAGCCATCGCAGTTCGTCGAGGTCGACGCTCATCCACCCCATTTTGTCTCCTCCCCGGAGAAGAACGAAATGCGTCGCTTAGGGTGACCTGACCTCTCAGCACCTCCCGGCTCGGTCGGTCCGTATGGCCGTCGCCACCCCGAGACCCAGTAAAGGAAGCCCGATGATGACCCCGAAAATGGGGCCCGGGAAAGTGGCGGCCGCGAGAACTCCGTCGATATCAGGCCGTACACGAGGCCGACGATGCCGCTCGCCGCCAGCAGCCCGGCCACGAGGAACGATCCCTGCTCCCATGAAAGAGCGAACGCCGCCGCCGCCATGACGACGACGGCTATGCCTGGCCACGGCGCAAGCCCAGCCCGCAGAGCACCGCCCATGCCGATGACGACCAGGAACAAAGCAAGCGTTGCGGAGAACCAGCCTGAAGTCGCCGCCATCACCGACGCCGGCGCTTTCATCATGGGACGCAACATGTTCGGACCCGACCGAGGCGAGTGGGACCTCGATTGGAAAGGATGGTGGGGTGACGATCCGCCGTACCACGCCCCGGTCTTCGTTCTCGCTCACCGTGATCGGTCCGACGTTCCCATGGCGGGTGGGACCACCTTCAGGTTCGTCACCGACGGTATCCATTCCGCATTGGAGCAGGCACGGGATGTGGCTGGCGATCGGAACGTTGCCATCGCCGGTGGCGCCAACACGATCAACCAGTACCTATCCGCGAGGCTGATTGACGAGCTCCGCCTGCACATCACACCGTCAATCATCGGCAGGGGGGAGCGACTGTTCGAGGGAGTGCCGCCGATGGAACTGGAGCAGGTGTCGGCCCGAGGCACCTCCCTCGTAACCCACATCGTTTACCGACCCGCGCACTGACAGTTCTAGGCGGGATTGGCCGCCCCGAACCAGGTTGCGAGCGCTTGAGGGAGCTCGGGGTCGGTGAGGTCTCCTGCCCAGGCGACATACCCGTCAGGTCGGATCAGCACGGCCGGGGGCGCGGCGATCTTGCCCAGAACCGGCAGCTCCCACACGCCATCGTGCTTAGCGTCGACCAACCGGACTCGATTCGCCCACGGAGAAATATCGAACCCTTCGGGTTCACCAAGGTTGAGGAGTACGGGCCGGGCGTCGTGCAGCAGAGTGAATACGCGCGTGGGACCGTCGGTGGTGACCAGATCGAGGTCGGGCATGCGCCTTCCAAGAAGCGAGTGACCAACTCCGAGGTCGTAGTGGATGTCGAGACCGGAGATCATCCCGGCGATTCGCTTGCGCGGTTCGTCCATGGCCAGCAAGTCGAGCACGGTGGTGCGGAGAGCTTGGCTGCGATCGTCGATGCGAAGGAGGGCTACCTGGGCCATGGTGTTCTGCAAAACCCGGGCCCCGACCGGATGCCGTTCGGTCTGGTAGGTGTCGAGAAGGCTTTGGGATGAGATCCCCTTCGCTACCTGGGCCAGCTTCCATCCCAGGTTGACGGCATCCTGCACGCCGGTGTTAAGGCCCTGGCCGCCGTGCGGACCGTGCACGTGGGCGGCGTCGCCGGCGAGCAGCACACGTCCTGCCCGATAGGCCGCGGCCTGCCGAGTCATGTCGGTGAACCGCGAGATCCAGGATGGGCTGTGCACCCCGAAGTCGGTCCCATAGGCGGCAACGAGCGCTTCCCTCAGGTCTCGCAGGGTGGGGTTACCCGCGTGCTCGATCTGCTTCTCGAGCAACACGACCCCGTACGGCCCTCCTCCCTCCTCCCGGTTGACCGGACCGATGCCACCGCCCTCGGGGCGCATGCCGATCTCCGGCTCCTCGTCCATCTCGACTTCGGCAATCATGAAGCTGGTCGTCGGGTCCCACCCGGCAAATTCGATGCCGGCCGCCTTTCGAACCACGCTGCGGCCCCCGTCGCACCCGACGAGGTACTCCGTCCGAAGCGAGGCGCCGTCGGCGAGGTGGATATCGACACCGGAGTCGTCCTGTGCGAAACCGAGGACGTCGCGGTTTCGAAGGATCGGAACCCCGAGCTCACCAAGCACCCAGTCGGCCAGGATGCGCTCGAAGTGGCTCTGCCATAGCGCCAGGATGCCTGACATCGCACATGCCGTGGTGATAGCGGGAGGCGGCCCGACTGGGTTGATGCTGGCGGCCGAACTGATGATTGCGGGCGTCGACGTCGTGGTCGTCGAACGGCGCGCCAGCCAGGATCTCGACG
>JBOGEW010000374.1:0-2571 GCA_050742075.1 Acidimicrobiia bacterium | reverse complement strand
TCCTGGGTGATTCGTCGACACCTCAAGGGCTGCCCACCTTGCGTCCAGGCATACAAGTTCGAAGAGCGGTTGCGGGTAGTCGTGAAAGACCGCCTGCGCGAAGAAGTCCCGCCTGAATTCATGGAGCGGCTCCGCCAGGCGATTCAGAACGGGCCGTAGCGGTTCTCACCCCTGATTAGGCTCCGCTCTCGGATGGGATCTCGTCGCTTCCTGGCATCTCTCTTTGCCGTTTTTTTGGTTCTTGGTCTGAGCTTTCCCCTCGGGGCGACAACCACCACCGGCGAAGGCACGGCCACCACCGCCGAAGGCACTGCGACCACCGTCGCCGAAGGTGCCGCCACCACCGCCGGGGAATCCGCCACTACCGCCGAGCCGATCGTGCCAGCGGTCTCGGTTGAAGTTACGGAGCCCCCCGAGACCCAACCCGATTGGACGTATCGCTTCTTCATCCCGACCCTGCTGGTCCTCGCCGCCCTGGTTGTTATCGCGACGGTCATCCAGTACTTCACTCGCGTAGTGCGCAAGCGCTATCGCGTCATCCGGTGACCGAGGGGAGATGGCCGCTGGCTGTGCCAGTGGCAACCAGGATCGCGGGAACGTATCCCCTCGCCGACACCTACCACCTCGCTCACATGAAGGCCCAGGTGCCCGGCCTCTTTTCAGAGGCTGCGGCCCTCGTCGAAGGCGAGACCGGCCTGAAGACCCCGGGCGCGCCAGAGGTGAGAGTGGTGTCTCGAGGCGAGTGGGCTGAACGGAATCTGGCCACCTTCTCAAGGATGCTGGCGCCATTGGAGGAGAAGATTGCCACTCGTCTCGAGGAAGCCGGGCGCAACAGCAGCCCGGCGTTCGCCCGCAGAGTGATCGCCATCGAAACCGGAGCTCTTCTCGGTTTGCTCGCCAAGCGGGTCCTCGGTCAATACGAGTTAGTGCTGCCCGAGGATGAATCCGGCGACGTGGTGGCTCTCGTCGGCGCCAATATTCTCGCTCTCGAGCGACAGCACCAATTCCGTCCCTCCGAATTCCGGACTTGGATCGTGCTTCACGAGGCAACCCATCGGGCTCAGTTCCTCGGCGTCGCATGGTTGCGGGACTACTTCCTTTCACTCATCGATCAGCTGGTGGCGAACGCCGGACCTAGTCCCGGCCGGCTTTCGCGATTGGTGGCCGAGGTCATCGAGGCCGGCCGCAAGAATCGACCGCTGATCGACGACTCGGGTTTGCTCGGCCTTTTCGCCACCCCAGAACAAAAAACGGTCATTGATCGGGTGCAAGCGTTGATGTCCCTGCTCGAGGGTCATGGGCACGTGGTGATGGATCGGATCGGGGCCCGCCTCCTCCCGAGCCAGGACCGGATGTCGGCCATTCTCAAGGCCCGCCGCCGGGATCCGCGGACGGCAGCATTGTTCCGGCTCCTGGGGATGGAGATGAAGATGAAACAGTACGAGTTGGGGGAAGCGTTTATCAACGAAGTCGAGAAGGAAGCCGGCTGGTCGGCCCTCGACCGGGCGTGGGCGGGACCCGATTCGCTCCCCACTCTTCAAGAGATCTACAGCCCGGGCCAATGGCTTCGACGCGTCGCCTAGAGGAGCTGCGTAAACAAATCGACGCCCGGACCAACACGCCTTCGGGGCCGCTGTTGGTCGCTCTTTCGGGTGGAGCGGATTCAGCCGCGCTGGTGGCGCTCGTGGTCGAGGGAGCTCCAACCCGAGCGGTCCACGTTCATCACGGATTGGCCAGCTCCGACCGAATGGAGCATGCCGCCCGATCGATCGCTACCCAGCTCAATCTTCGGCTGGAAGTCGAGCGCACCATGGTCGAGCCCTTCAGCGAGAGCGCCGCCCGCACCGAGCGCTACCGCCTCCTCGAATCGGCTTTGACTGACGACGAGTGGCTGTTGACCGCTCACACCCGCGACGACCAGGCGGAGACTGTCTTGGCCAACCTCATGCGAGGGTCAGGCAGCGGGGGATTGGCAGGGATTCCCGCCCGGCGGGGCCGCATCGTTCGTCCTTTTCTCCATGTGAGCCGATCTGAGACCCGCGAGTTCGCCAGCCTGTCCGGGCTGCCGTGGTGTGACGACCCTCAGAACGAGGACCTCTCTTATCTGCGAAATCGAATCCGGCATTGGCTGCTCCCCACCCTCGAAGCGGAGTTCAACCCCGGAATTCGCTCTGCCCTGGTGGCTGCCGCCGAGGCCTTTTCGGCCCTCAGCCCCGAAGAACCCGCTGGCGAACATCGGGATGGTGGTTGGAAGGTGCCAAATTCGATTCTCTGGGCAGCTGGAGCGGAACGGGCGGCCGCCATCGTCCGCGCGTCTCTGCGCCGGCTGTATGACGGATATGGGCCAGACCGGGCGGAGGTGGCGAGAATCTGGGACGTGGTGACAGGGGCCGCAACAGCTACCGAGTTGACCGGGGGCCTGCGCGTTTATCGCCAGGGTCCCTGGTTGATCTGCACTCGATCCGGTGGCGGCCGAGGGCCCGATTCCCGCCGCTAGGTTTCGCCGCCATCGTGGAAACGAACATTCGCAACCTGATCTCGGCGGAAGAGATCTCCGGCGCCCTCGAGAAG
>JBOGEW010000373.1:0-9582 GCA_050742075.1 Acidimicrobiia bacterium | reverse complement strand
ACGCTGATCTCCCCCGCGCCTTCGACGGTCTCCGCCTCGCCGCCTCGGAGGTGGGTGGGATCCAGGTGCAGAACGCCGGCACCATCGCCGGCAATCTCTGCAATGCCTCCCCGGCTGCCGATGGGATTCCTCCCCTCTTGACTCTCGACGCTTCGGTGGAGTTGACCTCCCAGGGCGGGCGCCGCGTTGTACCACTGCCGACTTTCCTCACCGGTTACCGGCAGACCGATCTCCGGTCCGATGAGCTGGTGACCGCGGTAATGGTCCCCCGCGACGTCGAGGGGGCCTTCTCCGATTTCCAGAAACTCGGATCCCGTAGCTATCTCGTCATCTCGATCGTGATGGTGGCAACGGTGATTGCGACCGCGCCTGATGGCACCATCGCCGAAGCGCGCATCGCGGTGGGAGCGTGTTCACCGGTGGCACGGAGGCTTACTCAACTCGAGTTTGAGCTGCGAGGTGTGCACAAGAGCGATCGGTTGCAAGATCTCCCGACCACGGACCACCTCACCGATCTCGCCCCGATCGATGACGTGCGCGCCACTGCCGCTTATCGCTTGGATGCAACCCTGGCCCTGATCCGGCGTTCCCTCCGCCGCTTTGCGGAGTCGGTGTGACCACCGTCGGGTTTTTGGTCAACGGCCAGCCGGTCGAAGTCGACTCCCCCCCTCTGCGCCGTCTGACCGACGTGCTGCGTGACGATCTCGGGCTCACGGCCACAAAGGTGGGTTGCGAGGCAGGTGACTGCGGAGCGTGCTCGATCTTGCTCGACGGCGAGGTGGTCAACGGATGCACCGTTCCGGTCGGTCGCCTGGGCGGGCACGAGGTGGTGACTTTGGAAGGACTCGACGCCTCGGGTCGGATCGAGCGCCTGCAGCGATCATTCCTCCATCACGGTGCCGCCCAATGCGGCATCTGCACCCCCGGGATGTTGGTGGCCGCCGCTGGACTTTTGGCCACCAACCCCGCCCCGGACGAACAGGCCGTGAAGGACGGACTCGGTGGGGTGCTGTGCCGATGCACCGGCTATCGCAAGATCATCGGCGCTGTCGTCGCCGCACCAACCTTTGACGAGGAGCCGGTGCGAGCTCCGGAGGGAAAGGTGGTGGGACGGCGGGTGCCACGGGTGGACGGCGTCCCCAAGGTGCGGGGCACCGACATCTTTGGCGCCGACGGAGCTCCCCCCGAGGCGCTGGTGGCGCGGGTGGTCCGCTCGCCCTATCCCCGCGCCTCATTCGATTTCGGCGACCTCGAAGTCTTCGTCGAATCGCACGAAGGAGTGGTGGCGGTCTTCACCGCCAATGACATTCCGGGTCGGAATTGGTTCGGGGTCATCGCCCCCCTCGCCGACCAGCCGGTTTTCGCCGAACGGGAGGCGCGCTATCGGGGCGAGTCGGTGGCGCTGGTGGTGGGCGAGCCCGAGTTCATGGACGTCCTTGATCTGGCGACTTTTCCGATCGAATGGAGAGAGCTGCCGGCGCTGATGTCGACCGAGGAGGCTATGGCCAACGGCGCCCACCTTCTCCATCCGGCTCGGGGGCAGAATGTACTGATCCGGGGCGGGGTCGAACGGGGTGATCTCGGGGCTGCTTTCGCTTCGGCCGACGAGGTGATCGAAGGCGAGTTCACCACCGGCTTCATCGAGCATGCCTATATCGAACCGGAAGCGGGCTTCGCCCGTCGGGTCGGGGATCGCCTCGAGCTTCATGTCACCACTCAGACCCCGCACATGGATCTCCTGGAGGTGGCGGAGATCCTGGCTCTCGATCCCACCCAAGTGCGGATCGTCCCGACGGCGGTGGGGGGCGGGTTTGGGGGAAAGCTCGACATCTCCTTGCAGCCGTTCCTCGCCTTGGCCGCGTGGCGTCTCGACCGTCCGGTGCGGATGACCTACACCAGGCCGGAGTCGATGATGTCGACCACCAAGCGCCACCCCTCGCAGATGAAAGTGCGGGTGGCGGCTACCGCCGAGGGAAGGCTTTTGGCGATGGACTTTGAAGCCACCTTCAACACCGGTGCTTATGCCTCCTGGGGACCAACGGTTGCCAACCGGGTACCCATCCACGCCGGCGGCCCCTACGTCTACGAGGCCTACCGGGCCTGGACCGCGGCGGTGCACACCAACTGCCCGCCCTCGGGCGCCTTTCGCGGTTTCGGGGTGCCGCAAGCGGCAATCGCCCAGGAGTGTCTCTTCGACGAAGTAGCCGACGCGGTCGGTATCGATCGACTCGAGTTCAGACGCCGCAACGCCCTCACCACTCGCCAACCCACTGTCACCGGTCAGGTATTTGAAGCGGGGGTGGGTTATGTCGATTGTCTCGAGGCATTGGCGCCGGTCTGGAAGAGCGCCCGGGCGGAAGCCTCTTCCTTCAACAAGCGCCAGAACGGAAAACGCCGCGGGGTGGGAGTGGCGGGCCTCTGGTACGGATGCGGGAATACCTCTCTCCCCAACCCCTCCACCATCAAGGTGGGACTCGATCGGGAGGGACGGATCGTTCTCTTTCAGGGCGCAGTCGACATCGGTCAGGGCGCCAACACCGTCATCAGTCAGATCTGTGCTGATGCAGTGGGGGTGCCGCTCGAGGCGGTGATCCGGGTTGGGGCCGACACCGACACCACTCCCGATGCGGGCAAGACTTCCGCCTCCCGCCAGACCTACATCAGTGGCAATGCCGCCTTTGCCGCCGGCCAATCCCTCCGAAGACAGCTGCTGGCTTTGGTGGGAGCGTCGGAGGAGTCTTCCTTCGAAGTCGACGGCTCGCAGTTCCTGGTCCACGACCGGGGCGAGGTGAAGCGACTTGATCTCGAGGCCCTACCGGCGGTCGAGGCAAACCTGGTGGCGGTAGCGGTGGCTACTTACGATCCGCCCACCACTCCCCTCGACGAGAACGGTCAGGGCGAACCGTACGCCGTCTTCGGATTCGGCGCCCAGCTCACCGAACTGGAAGTCGACCTGGAATTGGGGACCGTTCGCCTGCTGAAGATCACCGCCGCTCACGACGTCGGGCGGGCAGTGAATCCCGGGCTATTGGAGGGCCAAATTGAGGGAGGCATCGCCCAGGGGATCGGGATGGCACTGATGGAGGAGTACATCCCCGGTCGCACCGACAACCTCCACGACTACCTGATCCCCACCATCGGCGATGTCCCCGAGGTGGTGAGCATCCTGGTCGAATCGAACGACCCGCGGGGTCCCTACGGGGCCAAGGGAATCGGCGAACATTCACTGATTCCTACCGCCCCCTCGATCCTCAACGCGCTGCGTGATGCCATCGGCGTCGGCATTCGGAAGTTACCGGCCACCCCCGACCGGGTCCTCGCCGCAATCCGGTCGAAAACCTAATGCTATAGGCCGCGGTTTTCACGGCCTACAGCCCGCGGATTTCAATGGTCGGGCCCACTTTCCCAATAGAGCGAACGTAGAGGAACTCTTTAGAGGCTCTAGAGGCGCGTGCGGCAGGGTGTCCGATATCGGCACCGGGCGGAAGGCACCCGGCCAGCCGCATCGAAGGCGCCGATAGAAGGAAACGTCACATGACAGACTTACTCGATCGGCCGGTTGAACAGAACCGGCAGAGGGGACGCAGGACAGGCGGCCCGACTTCGATCAAGCGATCGGTCGCCTTAATGAGCTTGGTTCTCGGAGGCGTGATCGGTTGGGCGGTGTTCGCCAATCTCGGCCCCAGCCGTGCGGAACTTGAGCAGGCCCATTGGGAGCAGGTGGTCGATTACTACTCCAATCAGTACCAGGTGATGGCTGACACCCGGGCTCGGACGGAAGCGGCCCACTGGCAAGAGGTCATCAACCACTACGCCCGGCAATACGAACTGATCGCAAACGCCACGCGCCAGCCAGCGGCTCCGAATGGTCCCGCTCACTGGGAGGCAGTGGTCGACTACTACGAACAGCAATGGGAGTTACGGAGTAAGTAGCGTCCGGAGAACTAGTGCCATGAACTTTCGGATATTGGGAACGCTCCAGGCCGAGGTCGACGGGAAGCTGATCGACCTCGGTCCTCCCAAGCAGCGGGCGCTCCTGGCGCTCTTGCTGCTGGACAACAATCAGGTCGTTGCCACCGATCGTCTGATCGATCTGATTTGGGGAGAGGCGGCCCCGAGAACGGCCGCCCACTCAGTGCAGATCTATGTATCGGCGTTGCGCAAACTCCTCGCCGACGACCGGCGAATCGAGACTCGCGTCCCCGGATACGTTCTCGGAGTTGACCCTCAGGAACTCGACTCGCTTCGTTTTCAAGCAATGGTGGAGAGTGGTTCGGCTGAACAGCTGCGTGCGGCTTTGAATTTGTGGGGCGGCAACCCCCTCGCTGACTTCGCCTATGAGGAGTGGGCGCAGCCACACATCCGCCGCCTCCGAGGACTGTGGGCGCGAGCGGTCGAAATGCTTGCCGAGGCGGAATTGGAGGACGGAAGGGTTGCTGCCGTACCCGAGCTGTTGGACAGCCTCATCGCCATCGATCCGATGCGGGAGGAACCGCGCCGCCTACTCATGCTGGCTCTTTATCGAGGCGGCCGTCAGGCCGAAGCCCTGCGTACATATCGCGAGTTCCGCAACCTCTTGATCGACGAAATTGGAGTCGAGCCCACGTCCGACCTTGTCCAGCTAGAGGAACAGATCTTGTTGCAGGATCCGATGCTCGCTCCTCGACGGTCGTCGCCGATACCGACCGGGACCGAATCGCGGAATCCCTACAAGGGACTCCGTGCCTTCGACGAGATCGACGCCGGCGATTTCTTCGGCCGGGACAAGCTGATATCGGAGATGGTCGACGCCCTGACCAGTGGAAGCAGATTGTTGGCACTGGTGGGTCCGTCAGGGAGCGGCAAGTCGAGCGCAGTCAGGGCCGGTCTGATCCCGGCCTTGAGGAAGGGTCGGGCTGCAGGCTCTGATCGGTGGATTCTGTCGACGATGATGCCGGGACGCCATCCGTTTGAACAACTCGAAGCGGCGTTGCTCCGCGTGTCGCGGACTCCGCTCCCCACCGTCTTGGAGCAGCTCACCGAGAACGAGACGGGACTGTTGCGCGTGGCGCTGCGGATCGTCGCCGACCAACAGGGCGATCTATTGCTCTTTGTGGACCAGTTCGAAGAGCTGTTCACCCATTCCACCGAGCGAGAGCGACGCCGATTTCTCGACAGCCTGGTCACCGCAGTAACCGATCCCCGTAGTCGGCTGCGGGTGGTGCTGACGCTGCGGGCCGATTTCTACGACCGCCCCTTGCTCTCTCATCGCTTCGCCCCCGTTTTCGCATCGAACGTGGTCAACGTCTTGCCGCTGACGCCGGCCGAGCTGGAAGCCGCCATCGTCGAACCGGCAGCCGGAGTGAATGTAGAGGTGCAGACTCAGCTGCTCGCACAACTAATTGCGGATGTGGGCGAGGAGGCGCAGGCGCTGCCTCTGCTGCAATACACGTTGACCGAGCTCTTCGACCGTCGCCAAGGAAGGATGCTCGATCTCGGTTCTTATGGCGTTCTGGGCGGTCTCGAAGGGGCGCTCACCACACGCGCCGACCATCTCTTCCAGACTTTCGACGCAGACGGCCAGGAGGCGGCCCAGCGGCTGCTCCTCCAAATGGTGCGATACGACCGAGGTAGTGAACCCACGCGCCGGCGAGTCCCCCTCGATGACTTGCGCCAGCTGGGAGAGATTGACGAGGTACTCGGTACCCTCATTGCCAACCGCCTGTTGACAGCCGATCGCGATCCGCTGACTGGCAAGGCCACTGTTCAGGTCACTCACGAGGCGCTGCTGGAAGGTTGGGACCGGTTCCGCGGCTGGATTGAACTTCATTCGATCGATCTCCAACGCCGGTCAGCCCTTTCCGCCGCGGCCGCTGAATGGAAAGCCTCTGGCGATGATCCCGATTACCTGCTCACCGGTGGCCGGCTCGCCCAGCTCGAGGCCTGGAGCCAGGAAACGACGATGGCACTGGCGCCTGTGGAAAGCACATTCCTGCGGGCGAGTCTCGACCAGCGGGCTTTGCCTCCGATCGCTTTCGTGTCGGAGGGCCCGGGCCGGGGCGACAGTTCCTTTCGCGACGATCTTGCAGCCGGGTTTGACATGGCAGCCGCAGAGCTGGGCGAGGGGGTGGTGGCCGAATACGTCGTGTCCTGGTGGCAAGCCCACACCGAAGTCAAACGGCTCGCCGAGGCCGGAGTCCAGGACTTCCTGCTCATGGCCGGATTCGCGGGAAGCATCCTCGACGAGTTGGCTTCTGATCTGCCCGACAACCGCTTCGCCCTCATTGACTGGATCGGTGAGCAGCCCAACGTCCAATACGTGAACTTCGCTGCTCACGAAGGTTCTTTCCTGGTCGGAGCGATTGCGGCGCTCAGGTCCGAAACCAACACCATCGGGTTCGTAGGCGGAATGCGCTCTCCGCTCATCCTCAATTTCCAGGCCGGCTTCGAGGCCGGAGCCCGCCATGTGCGACCAGATGTTGCAGTCTTGGTGGAGTACCTAGCACCAGCGTGGGATTTCAGCGGATTTGATAGCAAGACGCTCGGCCAGGCTAAGACCGAGCCCCTATACCAGGCCGGTGCAGATGTGATCTATCACGCTGCCAGCAAGTCCGGCCAGGGGGTTTTTGAAGCGGCCCGGGTCGAAAGCGCCGCGCAGGGTCGGCACCTATGGGCGATCGGCGTCGACACCGACGAGTATTCGTCTGTTCTCAATGAGCCTGATGTCACCATCGGCGGTCCCGACCCCCGATCCTGGCAACCGCACATCCTGACCTCCATGATCCTGCGTTGGGACATCGCCGCCCACACGGTGATCAAAGAGTTCGCTTCCGACCAATTCCGCCCGGGCCTGCGAATGTTCCGGCTGGCCGATGGAGGTGTGGGTTATTCCACCAGCGGCGGATTCATCGACGATCTGGTTCCGACGATCGAGGATCTCAAGGCCCGGATCATCGCCGGTGACATTCGCGTACCGGAAATGCCCTCGACCTAGGCGCTTCTAACGAACGGCTGAGAAGCGTTTGGCTCCAGTGCGGCGACTGCGATAGGTTCACATCGCGATGGCCGATATCCGTTTCGGGACTTTCCTCGCTCCCAACATGCTGCGGGTTTATCAAGGGATTGCGGACGCGGTGGGCGAGGCGTTGGGGATGAGCACCGAACTCGTCGTAGAGACGGACTACGAGAACTGCCAGAAGGACGTCAACGACGTCTGTTTCGTCTGCAGCCTTCCGTACGTCATGTTTGAGCGACAGGGGATAGCTCCCGCCGAGCCCATCGCGGCACCAGTTCTGCGTGGTGACCGGTACGGAGGCAAACCGATCTACTACTCCGACGTGATTGTTCGCCGTGATAGCGACGCCAGATCGTTTCTCGATTTGAGAGGAAGGACTTGGTCGTTCAACGAGCCGCTATCGCAATCGGGATACGGGATCACCCGACATCACCTTGTCTCGATCGGAGAGACCGGCGGCTTCTTCTCCGAGGTAATCGATGCCGGTTTCCACGAGGAGTCCGTGCGGATGGTGGCTGATGGCCGGGTGCATGCATCGGCGATCGACTCACAAGTGTTGGCGATTGAGATGCGAGACCGTCCCGAGGTGACGAAGAACATCAAGGTCATCGATGCCTTGGGACCTTCGACTATTCAGCCGGTGGCGGTGTCCAAACGTTTCGACCGCGAGTTCCGCGACGCTGTCGCGAAGGTGATGGTCGAATTCCACCAGACGGACCGCGGCCGAGAGATCCTGGACCTGGGCTTGGTGGAGAAATGGGTTCCGATGCAAGCCTCGGACTACGACGACATCCGGGCCATGGTGGAAGCCTGCGAGGAAGCTGGTTTCATGACAATCCGCTAGGGGTCCATCTCGCTGGGCGAACCGGCGGTACGGGACGAGAGGGGGTCAGCCGGACCGGTTACCCTGGTGGAAGGACCTCGCGGCTGATGTGATGCTTTCCTCGACGGAACAAGGCTCCCTGGTCATCTCCGACCTCTCGGGCTACACCGGCTATTTGAGGGACACGGAGTTGGAGCATGCTGAGAACGTTCTCGCCGATGTGACCGAGACGATTGTTTCTCACCTCCGACAGGCTCTACGGATCATCCGCTTGGAGGGGGATGCGGTTTTCGGCTACGCGCTCGACACGGAGCTCGAACCATCGATACTGCTCGACTCGATCGACTCCACTTATTTTGCCTTTCGGTCTCGCCTCAGGAACATCGAGCATGCCACGACCTGTCGCTGCAACGCTTGCGTCCAAATCCCCCTTCTTGACCTGAAGTTCGTCGCCCATTTCGGAGTTTTCGTCCGCAGTCGCCTGGCCGGACATGAGGACCTAACGGGCACCGACGTAATCGTCGTCCACCGACTCCTCAAGAACTCGATCACTGAGCAACTCGGACTTCGGGGCTACACCTTCCTCAGCGAAGCGTGCATCATTGCCCTCCGACTCGACCCTCCGGCGCTGGGTATGAAGGCGCATCGGGAGGAGTATGAGGACGTCGGCGACGTGGCGGGTTATGTCGTCGATATGAGTCGCCGTTGGCGCCTCGAGCAGGAACGGACACGGGTATTCGTTTCCAGCCAAGAGGCCCAGTTCGAGTTCGTCGCAGAGGTGCCAGCATCGCCCGCCCTCACCTGGGACCATCTGACCACCCCTGACAAGCGGCTCCTTTGGCAAACCGAGTTCAGCCGGATTGACCAGAACAACCCCGGCGGCCGCCGCGGGCCCGGCACGACCAACCACTGCGTTCATGGCCGCGGGGCGATCGTGGAAGAAATCCTCGACTGGCGCCCCTTCGATTACTACTCGGTTCGCCTAGCTCTCCCCGGCCTCGGGCCATGGATCCAGACGATCGAGCTGCGACCGATCGCTAACGGCAACACCGAGGTGCGGATTCGAGGCGAAAGGCTGCGAGGCGCGAAAGGGCTGATGCTGGCGGCGATGAAGCGCACCCTCCAATCGAATTTGGGGAAAAACTTCGATCGGTTGCGAGTACTTCTGGGACGGTCTGATGGCGCCCTTTCCCAGTCATTACCTCTCGGCTGATCGGCTTTCAGGGCTCGGGGCAAGTTTCAGAGTCGGTCGAAGCCAGCCATGTGGGTCGGCTCGATTCGAAGCCGACTCGCCATGTCGCCCATGGCGGCCATAAAGCTCTCGGTCGGTTTGCCGTACAACTCGAAGCCGATTGGTTCGAGGAATTCCATTGCCGACCGGCTGCGGTCGGAGGCCCCCTCCATGTGCAGATCCATTGCCTCGGCGTCGGCGAAAACGTGAACGATGCTCACCGAGGTCCCGGTCTCGTCGAGGTAGAAATGCTGAAAGGCGGTTCGGGGCTTGGCGGCGTCAAGGGTCGGTAGGACCTGATCGACCATCTTCCGCCAATCATCCTCGTGTCCGGGCTTGATCCGGAAATGGCTCACGTAGACGATCGGTCCCGCCACCCCTCAATCCTATCGCCTGCACCTTCAGCGTGCCTCAGTCAAAGAGTCAACGCAACGGCTCAACGATATGGCGGGTGATCAGTTCGAGTTGGGCAGGGTCTTTGACCAGCGGGGTAAGGATCAGATACTGCAGGCCCGCCCCGTGCAACGACTGGAT
>JBOGEW010000372.1:0-2334 GCA_050742075.1 Acidimicrobiia bacterium | reverse complement strand
CCGCAAGGTTGGCCAGGCGCGAGTCGGAGAGGGTGGGGCTGGCAACCATCAATTCATTCTTGCGTAACCTGGCGGCCTTTTTCCCAGAGGTTTTTACGCAAGAATGAATGAGTGCCCGGGGTGGGGGTCGAACCCACACGCCCTTTCGGGCACAGGATTTTAAGTCCCGCTTGTCTGCCTGTTTCAACACCCGGGCGCTGAGGCAAGGCTAGGTGGCCGCCCCAAGCAAGCTGGCGACGACGCCGTCGAGGAGGTCGTGGCGGGAGACCGCGACTATGTCGGCACCGACAGCTTTCATGGCTCCTTCGGCCACGATCGCACCGCCGAGCATCACTGGGGCTCGCGCCGGATCGAGCCCGGGAATATCGGCAGTTTCCTCCAATGACATCGCGGCCAGGCGTTCGACCCATGCGGTCACTGCGGCCAGGCTCAGGGTCTCAGACTCTTCCATTGCTCCGAGGCTCGTCCAGGTTCCCGCCACACCGATGACGGTGCCGGCGAACGACGTCACCCTCGACAGCGATTCGCCCACCATCGCCCGGGCCGCCGCCAAACCTGGCTCCACCACTGGCCGGTCCCTCAAAAGGCGATCGGTCAGACGGACCGATCCGATTTCGTATGAGGTTCCCCCGGCGGCGGTGACGAACTCAGTAGACCCACCGCCGATGTCGATTATGAGCAGTGGACCAGGGCGCTCGTGGCTGGCGCCAGCAAAGGCAAGCCGCGCCTCCTCCTCACCAGAGATCAACTCCGGACGGACGCCAAGCGCGAGCTCAGCTCGATCGAAGAACTGCTCGCTGTTTGCTGCATCTCTCGAGGCCGAGGTGGCCACCGCCCGGCGTCGGGCCACTCTGGCCTGATTCATCCGGGCACCGAACTCCGCCAGCGCCAGAAGCGTCCGATCGATCGCCTCCTCCGACAGCACCCCGGTCGAATCGACTCCTCGCCCGAGGCCCGTTACCCGCTCGAACCGACCCAGCTCGACGAGGCCCGAGCCGACCTGTTGCACGAGCAGTAGGCGCATCGAGTTCGTGCCGATGTCAACAGCCGCCACCTTGGTCGTGCCCGAAGCTATCGCGGCTCCTGCCAATCGGGGTTGAGGACGCCGCCAACAACGCATGGAACTCTGCAATCGAGGGGTTCGACCTGGGGAACCAATATCGCCCCGACCGGATTCCCGTTTCCAGCGGCGTGATCGGCGTAATGGGCATGCAAACACTTAACCCCTGCTGCGGCTCCCGCCACCCCACCACGTGGGCGAGGGTCCGCATCCGCCGGAAGCAGTGCGTCCCGCTCCAACTGATACCGGCTGTGGGCGTCGGCTAGTTCGGAGGCGAACGCGGGATCACTCTTGCGGCGGGCCTCCAATCGCCCAATCTCGCCTTGGGACTCGAGACGAGCGATCCTCTTGATCGCCAAAGGGCAGGTAAGCCAGTAGCGGGTGGGAAAGGGAGTGCCGTCTTCGAGCAGGGGGGGGACCCCGATGACGACCGGCAGACCTAGGTGACAGGTGCGAAGGACCCGCGATTCAGCCCGCAATGGTCGGCCGAGCTGCGCCGAGATCTCATCGCGCAGCTGCTCGTCAGCTGACGTCGGCACCGGTGAGGAAGTTCCAAAGCGAGCGCCACCAGGGCTGGGATGAACTAACCGAGTCCTGGTCTGAATTCTCGATCGGAACCGGGCCACCAACTTCCGGTTCCAAGACGACAAATGCAGTCTCACCGGGCATTACGTACCCCAGCTTCTCCCGCGCCATGCGCTCGATCTCAGCCGGGGTCTCGAGGGCAGCGATCTCATCGGCCAGAAACAGATTCTCATTCTCCAGACGGGCCAGTTCTGCGGCCGCTGCTTCAACTCGCTCCTGCTGCTCGATGATCTGGCCGAAGGGAATCGTGGCCGCCAGGAAGGCGAGAAGGACTAGACCCAGGGCCAGGCGACCGATCCGCATCGCCACCCGCGAGGTTCGCGTCATCGCGTGAACTTCCGAAACGTGTCCCAGCCCGCGTAGCGAGCCTCGGTGCCAAGAGACTCCTCAATCCGCAGCAGCTGGTTGTACTTGGCAGTGCGCTCTCCCCGCGCCGGCGCTCCCGATTTGATTTGCCCGGCGTTGGTCGCCACCGCTAGGTGAGAGATGAAGGAGTCCTCGGTCTCGCCCGAGCGGTGGCTCACCATTCGTCCATAACCCGCTCGAACGGCAGTTTCCATGGCGTGCATGGTCTCGGACAGAGTCCCGATCTGATTCACTTTGATCAGGATGGCATTGGCGACCCCGGAGGCGATGCCTTTCCGCAAGAGTTCCTCGTTGGTGACGAAGAGGTCGTCGCCCACGAGCTG
>JBOGEW010000371.1:0-4184 GCA_050742075.1 Acidimicrobiia bacterium | reverse complement strand
GCGCCGTCCTTCAGCGCCAGCCCTTCCAACGCTTCGATCGCCTCGGCGCCCCCAAGGACGGGGAGCACCTGGTAGTCCCGGGCATAGTGCCGACGCAAGTCCCGAGCAACTGAGTTGAGAACTTCCGGCTCGTCATCGACTGTGAGGATCACTGGCCGCTTGGAGGTGGTGATCTGAGAACGATTCGGCTGGGGCTCGGTTGGCACAATCTGAATCGTACGGAGTCCTACGTCGTCGGCAGCGAAAAAATTTGGTGGAGAACGACCTCCGCCAGCGAAATTCGTTGGCGGAAGACCAACGATTGGCCTTGGTGAGCCAAATTTGATCTGACTTGGACGTGGTGCGCCGAATTTGTCTGGGCGTCTATCTTGCGCCCGGGCAATGGAGCAGTTCGGCCGTTGAGCATCGTCAGAATCACCCCTCCCCGTCTTCGCACTATGGAGCACGAAGAGAGAAGGGCCACCTGGCTCGAGCTCTTCTACGACCTGGCCTACGTCGTGGCCGTCGCGGTTCTGGCCGACCGGCTCCTTCACGACATGGCGGGGGTCGCCGCCTTCCTGGGCTACTTCGGCCTTCTCTGGTGGCTGTGGGCAAGCCACACGTACTACGCCGACCGCTACGACACCGATGATCTTGTCTACCGGCTGCTGGCTGCGGGACAAATGGTGTCCGTGGTGGCGATCGCGGGGTCGCTATCGGGTACGACTGAGTCAACCGTCGCCTTCGCCTGGGGTTATGCATTGGCCCGCTGGGTCCTGGTCCTCATGTATTGGCGTGCCTATCGCCACGTCGAGGAAACCCGTGACCTGGTGAGAGGCTATCTGATTGGTTTCAGCCTGGCCGCCACCATCTGGACCATGTCGGCGCTGGTGGGCGAGGAATTTCGGGTGGTTGGTTGGGTGGTGGCGCTCTGCATCGACCTCGCCACTCCCTGGATCATGCGTCGCGAGCAAGCCCGCGTTCCATTGGACGTATCGCATTTGCCTGAGCGCTTTGGCCTTTTCACGATTCTCGTCCTGGGTGAGGCGATCGCCGCCTTGGTCGCAGGACTGGCACACGCCGGTTGGTCCATCCCTAGCGCGGCAACTGCAGCCATGGGAATCGGGATTGCGACGTCCGTTTGGTGGATGTACTTCGACAATGCCTCCGGCACAGTTGTTCGTCGTTCCGCCGCCGTACAACGCACCTGGCGGCCAACGGCATGGATCTATACCCATTTCTTGCTGGCCGCAGCTTTGGCCGCCCTCGGCGTCGGACTGGAGGTTGCGGTAGCAGAAGTCGGGGGCGAACCCCTTCCCGCTGCGGCTCGCTGGCTCTTGGTTGGCGCCCTGGCAGTGGCATTCGCCTCCATGGCGTTGATTCAGGTGGCCGCGGTGGCGGGTGAGGGTGGTCCTAAGAGCCTGACGGTCAGCTTCAACCGGCTGGCGGGAGTTCCGGTTCTTCTCGGCATAGGATTGCTACCCGGGCTCGAGCCGCAGTGGCTCACGCTGGCTGTCTTCGTGGTCTGCGTGGCTCAGGTCGTGGCCGATTGGCGAGCGCGGGAGACACCGATCGCCCCTGGGATGAATGTTTCGTTGCTCGACCAGAGGGGGGACGAGGGGGATCAGACCTCTCGCTGAAGTCCGGCGACGCCAGCGGACACCTTGTAACCATTAGCCGTGGTGACGAGAGATCGGTGTACCTCGTCCAAGAAGTCATCGGTGTGAGCCGGGTCGTGGTGGAAGGTGACCAACTCGGCAGCTCCGGTGATCGACACGAACTTCTCCAATTGAGAGAACGAGGTGTGGCCCCAACCGATGCGGGCTTCGTACTCCTCGTCGGTGTATTGAGCGTCGTGAATCAAGAGGTCGACTCCCTCAGCCAGGGCGAATCCGGACGTCCACAATGGCTCTTTGGGAAACATGTCGCATCCCAACGCCGGCTCGTGGTCGGGCAAATAGGCGATAGACGAGTCGCCTTCCTCGATGCGGAAACCGAGGGTGGTGCCGGGGTGAGTGATCAGGTCAGCCGTGATTTTCAGTGAATCGATGTCGAAGCTCGATAGCGGGACGTCATGAAACCCGACGTTCGGCAGATCCCGCACTCGAATCGGAAAGAGGGGAGGGGAGAGGTAGCGGGCCAGGCGCGCCTCGAGGCTTCGAGTCGATGACATCGGCCCCCATATGTGCACCTCGACCTCGGGGTCGAGCAACGGACGAAAGAATGGAAGTCCCTGAACGTGGTCCATATGAAGATGGCTCAGCAAGATGTCGACTCGCTCGACTCCCCCCAGGCTGTTGCCGAGGCGGCGAACCCCACTGCCCGCATCGAGAACCAACACCCGACCTGTGCCGGTCCGAATCTCGACCGAGGAGGTGTCGCCGCCGTAGCGAACGGTCTCAGCGCCGGCGCTAGCGATCGATCCTCTCGTTCCCCAGAGCCTGACCTTCAACTGGCGGCTTCCCAGAAGGTGGCGAGAACCCCCACGAAGCGCTTGCCATGCCCCTCGACGGGGATGGCCGTTGCCTCTATGTCATGCCAGGCCCCATCCAACCCGCGGAATCGCAACCGCCGGTGATATGGCTTGCGATGAATCAGCGCCGCCACAACCGGAATGTCGGCATCCTCGAGGGGATTGCCGTCGAGATCGGTGGCCTCGAAGAGCCCACCCAGTTGCGTGGCGGCGATCGGCCCGGCATCGTCGAAAGAGATTCCCAATAGACGCTCGGCAGGTTCGTTGTAAAAGAGCAGGGATCCACCCGCATCCATCATCAGGATGGGCAGAGTCATGTAGCTGGCCGCCTGGCGGAGCAGGATCATCTCGACCGGAATCTGGGGGGAAGTCATGGCGCGCAAAGGTAATGCGGATCGGGGCACCAATGCCGCTCGGGAATCAGTCACCAGGTATTGATCGGACAGAGGCCGCCGAAAGCGAGTACCTTTGTGCCGGCAAAGTGGATAGGTGGCGGGCAATCGTCCCGAGGGACGAAAGGGAGTAGCAATGGTTAAAAGACGGCGGGCTCGTGTTCTTCTATTTGGCGCATTGGCGCTGCTGGCGGCGTTGTTGCCTGCGGGCCTCGCGGCTGGCTCTCATTCTGGCTCCACGGTCACCAACGGTGATCCATCAGTAGTGCTGCTGACACTGGGTGGCACCGACCAGGTGACCTGGATGTCCGAAACCCAGACCATCTCGGGGAAAAACAACTGTACGGTCCCTTTTGGAGGCTCAGACCTTCTCGACTTCACGCCAGTTGCCGGCCAGCTCGGTTTTGTAAAGGACGGTTTCGGCGTCAAGAGCTCCGGTGACGGATCGGGCGAACCGTGCGGGCGGATTGAAGCCAGTGACGGAGAGGCCCTCTCGGTATCTCTCGGTTCGGACCTCGATGGCTACCTGATGACCGCGATCGACGTCGACTTGGAGCTGAAGTTCAACGCCTCGGTGGATGTCATCTTCAAGCACGAGGATGTGACTGTTGCCAGCGTGCTCGGTTTCACTGGCTCCGGTGGATCCGACGACGGCCCCGATTCCGGAGACGGCGACAACTTCCGGTTCTTTGCCCGGCCGGGCGGCGTGGAGAATCCGGTCCTCTTCGATGAGGTTGTATTCGATCCCTCGGCCGGGGCGATCTCCCTCGAGGGCGGTGCCGACGGGACCGAGACTGGCATGCTCGCCAGCAACAACTCGAGTCAATTCGAGGTGGTTAAGGGATTCGACGGCGAGATCACCTGCAATGACACGGTCGAGATCGAAGATGAAGCGGTGCCTGGTGTGAGCGGAGTCGTCACCATGTTCGCCATGGAGTTCGATCCGGAGGGGTCGGATCCGCTCGATTGGTACATCGAGGAGTGCCTGCTCAAGCCTTTCAACGACAGCGTCTCTGAGGACTCGATCTTCTTCATGCCCGAACTGGAGGGCACGAGCGGTCGTTACACGATCACGATCACGGCTGAAGATCAAACAGTCACCACCGACGAGAACGGCCAGATCACGTCGTTGATCATGCTTTATGACCCCGAGGGTGACTCGGAGCCCACCGTCCCGTTGCAGCCCTGTGAGGGTCAGCCCATCTTGAACAGCGGGGCACCGGGATACGAGGACTTCTGGACCCAGGAGAACGTGGGACTGCTCCCGGCCGGCGAAACGGCGTGTTACTACGACGTCTCGCTGATGCCGACCGGGGAGAATGTCGGTACCGAAATCTGGG
>JBOGEW010000370.1:0-4514 GCA_050742075.1 Acidimicrobiia bacterium | reverse complement strand
AGATCGCACAGATCATCCACGAAGCGTTCCATATCGCCTCGACCGGTCGGCCCGGGCCGGTGCTAGTGGACATTCCCAAGGACATCCTCAACCAGACCACCGCCTGGCAGGAACCGGGCGAGTTGTCACTTCCGGGATACAAGCCCACCGTCGAGGGGCATCCCCGCCGCATCAAGGAAGCGGTGGAGCTGATCGGCCGAGCCAAGCGGCCGGTGCTATATGTCGGCGGAGGAGTCATCAAGGCCAACGGCTCGGCCGAGTTGCGCCGGCTGGCCGAACTTGCCGGAGTACCCGTCACCACCACTCTGATGGGACGAGGAGCTTTCCCTGACACCCACCCGCTCGCCCTGGGAATGCCGGGTATGCACGGCACCTATACCGCCATCACGGCCA
Organism: Acidimicrobiia bacterium; assembly: GCA_050742075.1. GTDB lineage: Bacteria > Actinomycetota > Acidimicrobiia > Spongiisociales > ZC4RG35 > JACCTH01. The sequence goes on along the minus strand of JBOGEW010000370.1, from coordinate 4,121 downwards.
TCCAGAAGGCGGACCTCCTCATCGCCATCGGGGTTCGCTTCGACGACCGGGTAACGGGCAATCCGAAGTTGTTTGCCCCCCACGCCGAGGTCATCCACGTCGACGTCGATCCCGCCGAGATTGGCAAGGTCCGGGCCGCTGAGGTGCCGATAGTCGGCGATTGCCGGAGGGTCCTATCCCAGCTCATCGGAGCTTGGGGCGAACGGGAGACGCCGGATCGTTCCGCCTGGCTCGAGGTCATCGCCCGCTGGCAAAAGGAACATCCCCTGCAGTATCAGCAAAGCCCGGATGGTCCGATCAAGCCCCAGTTCGCCATCGAAGAGCTTTACCGACTGACGGGCGGAGACGCCACCGTCGTATCGGGAGTCGGCCAGCACCAGATGTGGGCGAGTCAGTTTTGGCGCTTCGACCGCCCTCGCCGCTGGATCAACTCGGGTGGGCTCGGAACCATGGGGTTTGCCGTCCCAGCGGCGATCGGGGCCAAGGCCGGAGCTCCGCAGGATCTCGTCTTTGCGGTGGACGGCGACGGCTGCTTTCAGATGACCTGCAACGAGTTGATTACGGCCTCGACCGAGAAGATCCCCATCAAGGTCGCCGTCTTCAATAACGGCGTTCACGGCATGGTCACCCAATGGCAAAGGCTCTTCTACAACGGTCGCTACTCCCAGACCTTTCTGGGCGATGGAGTCGACTACGCCAAACTGGCTGAGGCGATGGGTTGCGTCGGTTTGCGGGCCGAAAGCCCTGATGAGCTCGGACCGACGCTGGAGAAGGCCCTCTCGATCGACGACAAGCCGGTGGTGATCGACGTCGTCATCGATCGGGAGGAGATGGTCTTTCCGATGGTGCCGGCCGGAGGCTCGAACGACGAAGTCATTCTCGGACCGACGGAGAAGATCATCTCCCCGGCCAGTGACTTGCCGTGAGCCATACGTTGTCCGTTCTGGTCGAGGACAAGCCCGGAGTGCTGGCGCGGGTCTCCTTGTTGCTGGCCCGGCGGGGTTTCAACATCCACTCCCTCGCCGTCGGTCCTTCCCATGAAGAGGGCATGTCGCGGATGACCGTCGTGGTGGAGGCAGTGGACATCGAACAGGTGAAAAAGCAGCTCCACAAGCTGATCAACGTCGTCAAGATCTCCGAGTTCGATCCTGAGAACTCGATCGAGCGTGAGATCATGCTCGTGCGGGTCACCGGTGGCGCCGGCAAGAGAGGCGAGATCCTCGAGATCGCCGCCATTTTCTCAGCCATCGCCGTCGATGTCGGGCATAACTCCATCACATTTCAGATCGCCGGTGAGCCGCGCAAGGTCAACGACTTCCTCGAGTTGGTCCGCCCTTACGGCCTGGTCGAGTTGGTCAAGTCCGGCCGGGTGGCCCTCTCGCGAGAGCCCAAAGGCAAACCGGCTCCCCGACTACGAGCGGTCAACTGAGGAGGATCAATTGGGCAAGATCTATTACGAACACGACGCCGACCCGACGCTGATCAAAGGCAGGCGGATCGCCGTCATCGGCTACGGCAGCCAGGGCCACGCCCATTCGCTCAATCTCTCTGAGTCGGGAGCCGAGGTTGTAGTCGGCCTTCGATCGGGATCGACCTCGGCGGCCAAAGCCACAGACTTGGGACTCAAGGTGATGGCCCCCGCCGATGCCGCCGGCTGGGCCGACACGGTGATGATGTTGGTCCCCGACCAGCACATGGCTGACCTCTACCGCGAGGAGGTCGGCCCCCAGCTCGATAAGGGCGATGCCCTCATGTTTGCGCATGGTTTCAATATCCATTACGGGGCGATCGTCGCTCCGGAGGACGTTGACGTCCTGATGGTGGCGCCCAAGGGCCCGGGTCATCTCGTGCGCCGAACGTTTACCGAAGGCTCCGGAGTCCCGTGCCTCCTGGCCATTCACCAGGACGCTACCGGGAATGCGCACGCCCTCGGCTTGTCCTATGCCTGGGGCATCGGAGGCGCCCGCGCCGGCGTGCTGGAGACGACTTTCAAGGAGGAAACGGAGACCGATCTGTTCGGCGAACAGGTCATCCTCTGCGGTGGGGTCTCCGCTCTCATCAAGAGCGCGTATGAAACTCTGGTCGACGCTGGCTATCAACCCGAATCGGCCTACTTCGAGACCCTTCATGAACTCAAGTTGATCGTCGATCTCCTCTATGAAGGCGGCCTGTCCTGGATGCGCTACTCCATCTCGGACACAGCCGAGTACGGCGATTACACCAGGGGCGGGCGCATCGTCACCGAACAAACCAAGGCCGAGATGCGAAAGGTGCTCGACGAGATTCAGTCGGGAGCCTTCGCCCAAGAGTGGCTGGCTCAAGCCCGGGAAGGGGCACCCTTCCTCCTCGAGCAACGGGCGGCGAATCGCAACCATCCCATCGAAAAAGTAGGGCGCGAGCTGAGGAGCCTCATGCCGTTCCTGACTCCAAAGGAGGCACCATGACCCTCTCCGATCGACTGGTTATCTTCGACACCACGCTACGCGACGGCGAACAGGCGCCCGGCATCGCTCTCACACCCGAGGAGAAGGTCACCATCGCCCACCAGCTGGCGAAGCTGCGAGTCGACGTCCTCGAAGCCGGGTTTGCCGCCTCTTCCCCCGGTGATTTTGAGGCCGTCCACCGCATCGCCAACGAGGTGCGCGGACCGGTAATCGCCTCGCTCGCCCGCGCCCATCCCGATGACATCGACAAGGCCTACGAGGCCTTGAAGGGGGCGGACACCTTTCGCATCCACGTCTTCATGTCCACCTCGCCCATTCACATGGAAAAGATGCTTCGTCTGACCCCGGACGAGGTATTTCGGGCCTCGGTAGAGGGGGTCCGGCGGGCGCGCCAGTACACCGATGACGTCGAGTTCTCACCTCAGGACGCCACCCGCTCGGATCCCGACTTCATGATCTCGGTGTGTCGGGCGGCCGTGGAGGCAGGAGCGACCACAATCAACATTCCCGATACCGTCGGCTTCGCCACGCCAACCGACTTCGTCGAGCTGCTGCAACGGGTCTTCAAGGAAGTGACAGGCGATCGCGACGAGGTGACGATGTCGGTTCATTGCCACAACGATCTCGGCCTGGCGGTGGCCAACTCGCTCTCTTCGATCTCCGCCGGTGCCCGTCAGATCGAGGGGGCCATCAATGGCATCGGCGAGCGGGCCGGGAATACCTCGATCGAGGAAGTGGTGATGGCAGTCAAGACCCGTCAGGACGCATTCGGCGTCGATCTCGGCGTCGATACGACCCAGCTCTACGACACCTCGCGGCTGGTCTCCCGGCTCACCGGTTATCCGGTGCAGTACAACAAGGCGGTCGTCGGGCGGAATGCCTTCGCCCACGAATCCGGCATCCATCAGCACGGGGTCCTGCGGGACAAGGAAACCTACGAGATCATGGATGCGGCCGCGGTAGGTCAGCAGGCAGCCCAGATTGTCCTCGGCAAGCACTCGGGTCGAGCGGGATTCACCGATGCCTTGGAGAAGATGGGGATCGTTCTGGAGGACGAGGCTTATGCCCGCGCCTTTGAGCGGTTCAAGCAGCTCGCCGACCGCAAAGTCCAGATCGGTGAGGATGAGGTCAGGGCCATCGTCGACGATCAGCTTGGCGAATCGAAAGAGAAGGTCCGGCTGGTGGGGATCCACGTGGCGGGAGGTAGCGACCTCACGCCGACCGCCACGGTCCGAGTGGAAAAGGATGGGACCGAGCAACTCTTTTCGGGTCAGGGCGACGGGATGATCCATGCCACCTTCGCCGCCCTCCGGCTGGCATTTGGGACCGAGGCCAAGCTGCTCGACTATCGCGTAGTCCCGGTCACCTCCGGAGCCGACGCTATGGCCGAGGTCAATGTCATCGTCCAGATCGGCGACCGCACCTACGCTGGCCACTCGGTCAACACTGATGTCGTCGAAGGGTCGGCCGAGGCTTTTGCTAATGCGTTGAACAAGGCCGGATAGAGCTCCGGGCCGGCTTTCTCTGTTCTCCGCAACGATTTCGCTCCTGCCCCAGGCGTCCACAACCCGTGGTTTGCGTAAGCTGTGAGCTCAAAAGAGGAGGGTGCCAGGGTGGACATTCGTCGACGCGTGTTGCTGGGGATGCTGGTGTTTTCGATCGTGGCCTGCCAAAGCG
>JBOGEW010000369.1:0-9949 GCA_050742075.1 Acidimicrobiia bacterium | reverse complement strand
TTTCGACAAAGCCAAAGCCGCGGGAGCGTCCGGTTTCACGATCGGTTGCCACGTTGGCAGAGCCAACCGTTCCAAAGCGGCTGAAGAGAGTGTTGAGGCTCTCGGAAGTGGTTGAGAAGGGAAGATTCCCTACGTAGATGTTCATGTCGACCTTCTGCTTCGGGTGGGGGCAACCCACGTGTTCTTTACGGGCATGCCCTAGGACGTCGCACCCTGAGGTGACATCTATGAGTAATACCAAAACAGAGTGTAGTTGATCGCGAAACAAGCGTGCGAGGTAAATCGAGCGATGCGGAAAATATTTGGTTGACTAGTCACCGTCCGAAAAGTGCCAACACCGTGAGTAGTCGTTTAATCACTTTTGTTGGGCTTGCCCAGGCAAGTTCCCTGGTCGCGCGAGCAGGAATCGAAAGTCTCCCAGCCCACGCTCATGGAGCAGGGTCTCACCGGCTGTTCGCTGGCTGCGGAGCCTGAGCCGGAGATCCTCATTCGAGCCCGCCGCAGCTAGTTCCTGGCGACGTAGCCCCGCCAGCTGATCGCGCAGCCCCCAAATCTCGAGGAAATCATCCTGCCGGAGAACCTCGCATTCCCAACCTGCCTCACGACAGGTTGTGATTAGTGCCGAAAAGTTGACGTCGGAGGTGATGTCGGTAGCCCCAGGCTCGTCGAGGGGGTGCGGACCAAGGTGATGGGCGCGATAGGTTCGGAGGGTGCCATCGGCTCGGCGATGAGCCAGATTTTCAGCCAACTCCCCGTAGTCGATGATCAATAGGGCGCCCGCGGTCAAACGAGAAAGTATCTCCGTGAGCCATTGGCGGGCAGCGAGTTGGCATTCGACCCAATCACCCGGTTTGGTCGGGCCTGCGAACCGGCCGAGCCAGTCCCCCACTTCTGGCCGTACCGGCGCGTCGACGAAAACGTATCCCGCACCTTCGAGTCCCACCCATCGCTCCCGCCAACCATCCTCGGTGAGCTGAGCGAGGGCGGTCGGGAGGTTGTCGACCAGCTCGTTGGCGATGACGACGCCGCGCAAGGGCGCAGGTAGTTCGCCGACCGAAGCGGCGACTCTGGTCTGGGCAATGACTGAACTCAAGGCGACACGGGCTGCGGGTGAGGCTTCGACCGCCCAGGCCTCCACTGGAAGGTCGGCGAGCAATGCACCCAGCAATGACCCTGAACCAGCCCCCAGATCGACGAGGGCAAATGGCTCTCCGATCCGCTCTCGCTCGGCGGCGACGAAACGAGCAAGGGTGGCGCCAAAGAGTGGACTGACCTCGGGGCTGGTTAGAAAGTCACCACTTGGGACCGATCGCAGTTTCTCGGTGGCGAAGAAACCTCCCGGTCCGTAGAGAGCAAGCTCCATGAACCGCTCGAAAGGAATCGGTCCGTTTCGGGAAATCTCCTCTCGAATCGCCTCCATCGCGTGGTTACCGTAGAGGGGTGTTCGAACGGTTCACCGATCGGGCCCGGCGCGTGGTGGTACTGGCCCAGGAGGAGGCGCGACTTCTCAATCACGCCTACATCGGGACCGAACACATTCTCCTGGGTTTGTTGGCGGAGAAAGAAGGGATCGCAGCGCAGGCGCTAGTTGCCGCCGGTGCGAATCTCGATCATGCGCGTCTAGCGGTCAAGGAAGTCATAGGAACCGGCACCGGCGATCTGCCGCACCACATTCCCTTCACCCCCCGGGCCAAAAAGGTCCTCGAACTCAGCTTGCGCGAATCGCTTGGGCTGAGGCACGACTACATCGGCACCGAACACATCCTCCTGGGCTTGCTGAGCGAGGGCGAAGGCGTTGCCAACCATGTTCTCGCAAATCACGGAATCAGCGACGCAGCAATTCGGGCCGAGGTGGCGAGCCTCCTCGGACTAGATCCAGAAAGCATCAATCCCGCCCCTGTGCAGCCACCTCGAAGGCTTCGCACCCCTTTCTGCAAGCACCCCGACGAGAATCTTCAAACCCGCACCGTCCAGGGCATGCGCACCATTCGCTGTGGTGCCTGCGGAACCCTGATCGGGGTGATCTCCGCCTAGCTAGCGTCCGTCCCATGGACTTTGGCGTCATGATCTTTCCCACCGACTCAACCCCCGGGCCCACCGAGCTCGGCCGCTCAGTTGAGGACCTTGGTTTCGAATCGCTCTGGCTCCCCGAGCACTCCCATATCCCCACCTCGCGGAAAACACCGTGGGGCGGCGTCAAGGGAGCTGCTCCCCTCCCCGACTGGTACTGGAAAACGCTTGACGCCTTCGTCGCCTTGGGAGCGGTCGCGGCCGTGACCTCAAAGCTCAAGCTCGGCACCGGTATCACCCTCGTGGCCCAACGCGATCCGATCTGGCTGGCCAAAGAAGTCGCCAGCCTCGACGTCATCTCGGACGGACGGGTCCTGTTTGGAGTCGGTTATGGCTGGAACAAGGAGGAGTTGGCCTCTCATGGAGTGGCTTATACCGACCGTCGGGAGCTCTTGCGAGAAAGGCTCCTGCTGATGAAGAGCCTTTGGACCGACGAGGTCTCCGAGTACAAGGGCGAGCTTCTACAGCTGGAACCGTCGTGGGCCTTTCCCAAGCCGGTCCAGCAACCGCATCCCCCGATCATCATGGGCGGGGCAGCGGCGCCGAAAACCATCGCCCACATGGTCGAGTTCTGCGATGGCTGGATGCCACTTGCGACCCGCCACGACATCGCCGGCCGTCTTGACGAGGTGCGGAGCGCGGTTGCGGCTGCGGGCCGTGACGAGAAAGCCTTTGACATCACCGCCTATAGCGCCAAGGCCGATCCCGAACTCATCGAGCGGCTGATTGGCCTCGACGTCAACCGGATCGTGTTCAACCTCCCGCAAAAGAGCCCCGAGGACGTCAACTCCCGCCTCAACGATCTCAGCGAGCTCATTCAAACGTACTAGCGCGACCCAGGGTCGCTGCCGTTGCTGTACAACGGTTGCAGCCCACAGAGTGACCGGTTCAGCTCCGGGCTCGGCGCAAGACCTCATCGATCGGAGTGGTCGCCAGGTCTCCCAGCTCCTGGACGTACTCATATCCGAACCGGCCTTTGATGCAGAGGTGGCCGTCTGTAACGGAGTGATCCAATGGAGAAGTGACCTTGACGATGCGGTTGTCCTGAACATGCAACTCGAGATTGCACCCCACCCCACAGAACGAACAAACTGTGCGGGTGACGCTCTGGCGCTCCTCCTCCCAGACTCCGGCCTGCCTTAATTCGTGTTCGGATCGAAACATCAGGGCCCCGGTCGGGCAAACGCCGATGCAGTTGCCACAGAACACACAGGCACCTTCCGAGAGCTTGACATCGAACTCGGTCGAGATGCGAGCGTCGAAGCCTCTACCGGCCACGGCGATGGCGAAGGTGTTTTGGGCGTCATCGCCACATGCCTCGACGCACTTGTAACAAAGGATGCAGCGCGAGTAATCGCGCACGTACAACGTGTTGTCGACTTTGACGGGCTGGTGCACAGTCTCGGCGGCGTCACCGTTTACCAGGTGGTGATGGCCGGCTTGACGTCGATCGCGGTCCTCAGCCGGAGGCGAGGGCGGGCCGAAGCGCTCGGATTCCACCCCGTACATTTCCATCCATCGCCGCGTGGGCGCGTCGACCAGCGTGAGATCGACCGACGACGCCAGCATCTCGAAGACGACTTTGCGTGAGTGACGAACCCGTTCGGAGTCGGTTTGGACCACCATCCCCGGCTCTACCTTCCGCGAACACGAGGGCACCAAGGTCCTGCTTCCCTCGACTTCCACCACGCACACGCGGCAGACGTTGACCGGGGCGAGAGTCTCCAGATAACAAAGCGTCGGCTGCTCCTGGCCCAACCTCCGACAAGCATCTAAGAGTGTTGCGCCTTCCTCGATCGAGACGTCGCGACCGTCGATCTTCAGTCCTACCTCGGTCATATCAGATCCATTGCGAGGCCCGACTGGATCACCGAGGCGGCCGTATGCCCCAGCCCGCAAATCGATGCATCCTTCATCGCCCGGTCGAGGTCAGCAATGAGGGGGCGGTCGACCTGAGCCTTCCCGGCCCGGGCCAGAGCTTCCTCGATTCGCACCGTCCCCACTCGGCACGGCACGCATTGCCCGCAGCTTTCATCGCGGAAGAAGCGGGCGACCCGACGAACGATGTCGCCCATATCGCGGGTGGTGTCGAAGGCCATCACCACCCCCGAACCGAGGGTGACCCCTCGAGCCCGGGCATCCTCGAAAGTGAGCGGCATCGAAAGGTGATCAGGGCCGACGAAGAAGCCGGCCGCACCACCGAGCAGGATCGCCCGCGGCTCGCCCGAGAAGCCACCGGCCAGTTCGATCAACTCACCCAGAGTCGTTCCCATCTCGACCTCATAGATACCGGTCCGAGCGAGATCACCCGAAAGACAGAAGAGCCTGGTCCCGGTCGAGTCGGGGGTACCGGTGGAAGCAAACTTCTCTCCCCCGTGAAGGACGATCTCGGGGACATTGATGAGAGTCTCGACATTGTTGATCACGGTCGGACGGCCAAACAGACCTGACTGCACCGGGAACGGCGGCTTCTGGCGAGGCTCGCCGCGAAAACCTTCGATCGAATTGAAGAGGGCGGTTTCCTCGCCGCAGATGTAGGCGCCTTGGCCACGGAATACCTCGATCTCCAAACCGCCCAGCAGGCCTGCGTCTCCGGTGGCGGCGATCGCGGCGGCGATCCGAGAGGTGGCCAACGGATATTCGCCACGTATATAGATGTATGCCTTCTCGCAGCCAGTGGCGAAGGCTGCCATCACCATTGCCTCGACGACCGCGAACGGATCGCCCTCCATGACCACCCGATCCTTGAAAGTTCCCGGTTCCGACTCATCGGCGTTGCAGACCAGATATCGGGGAGCTGGCTCTCTGGCCGCGGCCTCCCACTTCACTCCGGTGGGAAACGCCGCTCCCCCACGTCCCTTGAGTTCGGACTTCTTGACCTCGGCGATAACCGCCTCGGCGCCCATCTCTCGAGCCCGTGCCAGCCCCTCGAATCCACCCTCTTCTCGGTACCCGGCCAGAGAAGAGGGATCGACCTTGCCGACTCGGCGGAGGAGAGGTCCGGCGTGGACCGTCGCCGGTGGTCCCTCGACCAGCACCTCGTCTTCTGCCCCTGCTCGCTGAACCAACATCGCCGGGCGGCGGTCACATTGCCCAAGACAGGGTGAGCTGACAACGTCCTCGCGACCCGCCAGTTCCGTAAGAAGGCCGAGCCCGCCCGCCTGCCGACAGGCGATGTCGTCGCAGACATGGGTCACAACCGGCGGTCTTTCCTCGGTCGAGATCAAGGCATAGAAGCTGGCGACTCCGTAGGCCTCGGCTGGGGGAACCAGAAGGCGGCGGCTGATCTCGTTCAGGGCACCGCGGCTCACCCACCCGACCTGAGACTGAACCGCGGCCAGCGCCGGGAGCAGGAGATGGCGGTGACTGCGCGCCTCGTGGCCCCCGGTCACCACCTGGCCGTTGCGGGTTTCGACCGGCTCGGTCACGGTGGCGATCACCGCTCGCTCCGCAGCGGTGGGCTCATCGGCCATGAACCGCAGGTCCATCAGACGCCGGCTTTCTCCAACCGGACCGCAGTGGCTTTGAACTCAGCTGTCCCCGATTTGGGGTCCCAGGCATCGATCGTGAGTCGATTCACATCGGCCAGATCCGAGTAATGAACGGCCATGAAAACGAGTCCCTCGCGTAATCCCGGATCGATGCGGGCGGGGACTTCGATCTCCCCTCGGCGAGAGACCACTCGAACGCTGGCCCCGGGCACGATCGCCATGCGCTCGGCGTCTTCCGGGGACAGGTCGAGCGTGCCACCCAATCGCAGCGGCGAGTCGAACCCTCCGGACTGAACCCCGGTATTGAAGCCGTCGAGGTGGCGACCGGTAGTCAGGCGAAATGGAAACTCGTCGGTGAGCCGGTCGACCGGGGCCACCCATTCGGCCGGAAAGAAGGGAGCGCGGGGACCCTCGACTGGCAGCTGCCAAAGCCGATGGTGGATGAACTGCTCGCCCGGGTGATTCTCGTCGTAACAGGGCCACTGGATGCCGCCCAACTCGTCGAGACGGCGATAGCTCATCCCGGCGTGAATGGGTGAAACCTGGCGGAGCTCATCCCAGGCTTCCTCCGCTGAAGGAATGCCCCAACCAACACCCATGGCGTCGGCGAGCAGCGACAGAATCTCCAAATCGGGCTTCGCCTCCCCCGGCGGATCCAGAGCCTTGCGAACCCGTTGCACTCGCCTTTCGCTTGAGGTCACGGTTCCTTCCGACTCACACCAATCAGCGGCGGCCGGGAAAACGACGTCAGCCATCTCCGCGGTATGAGTAAGGAAGATGTCCTGGACCACCAGGTGATCAAGTCCTGCCAGCGCCTTGCGAGCGTGGGTGACATCCGCCTCGGAGTCGGCCGGGTTCTCACCGATCACCAGTAATCCGCGCAGCATCCCCGCATGCATGGCTTCAAACATCTGAGACAAGTGCCAGCCCTTCTTGGGGGGGATGCTTCGCTCCCAGATCTTCTCGACCCGGCCGCGGATCTCGTTGTCCTCTACGTCTTGAAAACCGGGAAGCTTGTTGGGGATGGCACCCATGTCGCCGCCGCCCTGGACATTGTTTTGCCCTCGCAAGGGCACGAGGCCCGATCCGTAGCGACCAACGTGTCCGGTCAACAGGGCGAGGTTGATCAATGAGAGCACGTTGTCGGTGGCGTTGTGATGCTCGGTGATGCCGAGGGTCCACACGATCTGGGCAGTTCCGGCGGTGGCATAAGCAATCGCGGCTTCTTCGATGACCTCGCCGGGGATGCCGGTGATCTCGGTGGCCCGCTTGAGGGAGTAACTAGCGACCGTTCTCGCGTACTGGTCGAAGCCGCTGGTCGCGTTGGCGATGAAGTCTTGGTTAGCAAGCCCGCGCTCGATGATGACTTTGCCCATGGCGTTGGCCAGAGCGATGTCGGAGCCAACATCAATCCCCATCCAGACATCGGCCCAGTGAGCGGATTCGCTGCGGCGGGGGTCGACGACGTAGAGACGAGCGCCGTTGTGAACTCCGCGCAGTAGGTGATGAAAGAAGATCGGATGAGCAGCGCGCGCGTTGGAACCCCAAAGGAAGATGACGTCCGTCGTCTCGATCTCCTCGTATGAGCTAGTTCCGCCGCCCGCACCAAACACTGCCGCCAGACCGGCGACCGAAGGAGCGTGTCAGGTGCGGTTGCAGCTATCGATGTTGTTCGTTCCGAATGTGATGCGGCCCAGTTTCTGGGCGAGGTAGTTCACCTCGTTGGTGGCTTTCGAACAGGAGAAGATCCCCGTCGCCGCCCCGCCGTGCTCATCGCGGATGCGGGTGAAGCCGGAGGCAGCGACAGCCAATGCGTCGTCCCAGGTCGTTTCGGTCAGTCGGCCCTCGCGTCGCACCAGGGGGCTAGTCAAACGAACTCTGCGTGTCATCTCACCTCCTCTCGGACCTGTCTGCATCTTGGCACAAGCAGGAAACGAGCGGTTGACTTGGTCTGACGACTCCGGTTTCTCAAGTGGTGCTCGGGGATAGCCGAAATCTTGCTAGTGACGGCGCCCATTTCCTTCCTGCGCCCATCAAGCGTCGAACTCGCCCTCAAGCGCCGGTTGGTCGAGCAGGAATCCCTCGTCGCTCTGAGCCAGGTGGCCCTTGAGGGGGGAGACGTCTATGCCCTCATGCAGGTGGCCGCCGAGCGTCTTGCTGTTATCGAAAGTGTCGAATTCGTCAGCGTCCTCGAATGGATGGGCGACGAGAGCTTCGTGATCAGGGGCATGACCGGTGACCCGGGGCTCGTAGGCACAGAAATCGGCGACCTCCATCAGGGGACCACAGCTGGACAAGCCGTGGCGAGCGGCAAGACCGTTCTGGTTGAAAACCTCAGCGCGGACCCCCAGTTTGCCGGAGCGAACCAACTTCGCGAGAGAGGGATGGTGAGCGGGATGACCGTGCCTATCCCCGCCCGGCAAGGGACGTGGGGCGTGCTCGGAGTCTGGACTAGCCAGGAGCGACGCTTCAACGATGATGACAGCCATTTCGTCGAAGCGGTGGCGGCCCTGATCGGTTGGGTCGTAGCTCGGGGCGAAGTCGAGTCGCGATTGGCCGAGGCGGTTCGGGACAAGGATCGCCGGCTCCGAACGGAGTCGGCTCTCGCATGGTGTGCGCAGTCGTTGCTCGGCGACTTCGACACGGAAGCCATCGAGACGAGTCTGCGGGCGCTCATGCAAGCCACAAACAGCTCCTTTGGTTTTATCGACTGGTTCGGAGCGAGCGGTTCCCTTCCTTCCATCCGCCTGGGGAGGTCCGGAGGGAGCCAAGAACTCAACCGCCACTGGGAAAAGGTGAGCTGGGACAACCTGCCGACGCTACGGGATCAACTCCGGGCTGGTGAAACCGTCGTCTTCCGAGTCTCAGATCTGCCGGTTGGCGAGGCGACGCCATTCCTGACCGCGCCGGAAATGGTCGCCACCGAGATCGACGTCCCCATTTTGGTCAAAAGTCGTTGGATTGGAACCCTGGGGTTGGGTGATCGCGATGACCGCCGGCAGTGGGACTCAGATGAGGTCAAAGCGATCGAGCTCGGGGCTTCCCTGCTGGCCGCGTGGTGGGAACGGCGCGACTATGCCCATCAGCTCGAGGAGGCAATCGAGTTTCGAAATCGACGTATCAAGCTCGAACAATCAATCGCTTCCGCTGCCCAGTTTCTGAGCCGATCAGCCAACCCCGAAGACCTCGAAACCGCGTTGTCCTTCCTCCTCGATGGCACCGACGCTTCGGCGGTTTTCGTCGAAAGGAACGTTGAGCATCCCGAGCTCGGGCTCTGTTCGAAAGTGATTGCTGTCGCCAAGCGAGAAGGAGCATCGAGCTACGAGCCGAGCTATTGGGACATGATGCCTTGGGAGCGGATGCCCGTCAGCTACGCCGCTCTCTCCAAGGGAAAGGAAGTCGTCGTCACTCCCGAAGGACTCGTCGGCCCGGAAGCGCTCACCTACGCCGCCTCGGAGGTGAAGTCCGAGATCGACGTCCCGATCATGATCGAAGGATCGTGGGTGGGCTTGATCGGTTTGGCAGACGAGCGCAGTTTCCGCGATTGGAGCGAGGAAACCCAGATGCTTCACACCGCGGCCGACATGATCGCGGCGTTCTGGGCCCGCCTCGATTCTGCCTCGCGTCTCGAGGAACTGGTGCGTTCGAAAGACGACTTCATCGCCAGCATCAGCCACGAGTTGCGAACCCCACTCACAGCTGTGGTGGGACTGGCCGAAACGATCTCGAATCCAGATGAGTCCCTTGGTCCAGCAGAAACTGCCGAGCTCATCGGGATCATCGCCGAACAGAGTTCGGAGATGGCAGCCATCGTTCAGGACTTGCTGGTAGTGGCGCGATCCAACACCGGCCAGGTGACGATTCGCGCCGAGACACTCGACCTGCACGATCAAACGCTTCAGGCCAAGCGGGGAGTTCGGTTCGAGCGCAATCGCCACATCGAGCTCGAAGGAAGTGCCACCGCCTACGCCGACGCGGTTCGCGTCCGCCAGATCATCCGCAACCTTTTGGTCAACGCCGGTCGCTATGGAGGTCCCCGAATTCGGGTGCGCCTCGAAGGAGCCAACAACTTTTCTCTGATCCATGTCGGTGACGATGGGCCGGGGATTCCAATGGAGGATCGGGAGCGAGTCTTCCAGCCGTACGAACGTGCCCATCAACGCTTCGGCCAACCGGCTTCGGTCGGCTTGGGCCTCACCGTCAGCCGCCAACTGGCCCAATTGATGGGAGGTTGGCTAACCTACCGCTTTGAGGACAACTGGTCCACTTTCACCCTCGGACTCCCTGCTCTCGAACCCCCCGAATCGCCGTTCCCATAACGGTCGACGGTTTCTCCCCCCGTAGGGGGGGAGTCCGGCCGCAGGCCGGGAGGGGGGAGTCCGGCCGCA
>JBOGEW010000368.1:0-1653 GCA_050742075.1 Acidimicrobiia bacterium | reverse complement strand
GTGTACCTCGCCACCGATGGCCTGGTGAAGGTCTTCGGAACCGTTGAAGAGTTGGTGGCTCAGGAGTCGATCTCCTGGGCCTGGCGGACAGCTACTGGAGAGCCCACCCAGGTCACCCTTCGCCTCGAGCCGACGGAAACCGGTTGCCGGCTGCACGTGACCGAGGAGATGGTCCCGTACGAGATCGTCCACGTTCCCCCCTTCTTCGGTTGACGGTGGACGTCTTCTCGGCTCTGTCCGACCCCACCCGCCGGGAATTGATCCGCAGCCTCGCTGACGGTCCAGCCACCGCCACCCAGCTCTCCCGCCAGTTCCCGATCAGCCGGCAGGCGATCACCAAGCACCTCGCGGCCCTGGATGAGGCAGGGCTGGTCGACCGCAACGCCTCTGGCCGCGAGATCCGCTATTCGCTTCGAACGGAGAGGCTGGCGGACGTCTCGTCGTGGGTCACCGAAGTCGGCAGCTCCTGGGACCGCCGCCTCGCCGACCTGAAACGAACCCTGGGTAGTTGATCCGAGAAAAGACCGGCTAACAGCCCAGAGATCACCAGAGACTTCCGGCTGAGACCCGGAGATCCTCCATCGTGATGCCTTTGGCCCCGTCGCTGCAGAGGAACAGAGCCAATGCCCCGATCTCGGTTGGTGAGATCAGCCGTCCTTGCGGGTTGGACTTCTCGACGTCTGCCACGTAGTCGTCGCCCGAGCGATGCTCATGCTCGGCAATGTCGGTCATCCAGGCACGACCAAAAGAGGTGTCGACCCAGGTAGGGCTGAGGGCGTTGCAGGTGACGCCGTGAGGCGCCCCTTCCAGAGCCACCGCCCGAGTCAAGCCGACCACTCCGGCCTTCGACGCGCAGTAAGCCCCCGATGTCGCCGCTCCCACCGAGGCAGCCGTGGAGGCGATGTTGATGATCCTCCCCCACTTCCGTTCGATCATCGATGGCAGCACTCGCTTGATTGCCCGATAGGTGCCGGTGAGGTTGACCTCGATGACCTTGTTCCAGAGGCCGTCGTCATGTCCAACAATGGTCTGCTCGGCGGTGATGCCGGCGGCGTTCACCAAGATGTCGACCGGGCCCAACCGCTCGACCGTCGCTCGATAGAACTCGTCAACCGATGCGTCGGACGTGACATCGAGATTCACCCCGATGGAATCCGCCCCCAATTGTGAGAGAGCCCGGTCCATCTGCTCCTGTCCCGGCAGATAGGTGAGCTCACCGTCGGCTCGATTTCCTCCGGCGAGGAGTGAGCCGATGGCCACCCGGGCTCCCGCCGAGGCCAGAGCCGAGGCGATTGCCAGCCCCATGCCGGATGCACCGCCGGTGACCATGGCGGTGCGCTCCGCCAGGAACTTTTCTGCCACGTTGTCTCCTTGGATTAGGTGATCGAGTTAGTAGGGCGCCTCGACATCGCCCATCTCCACGTACACGCTCTTCAGTTGGGTGTAGTGGCCGATGGTGGTGAGGCTGTTCTCGCGTCCGATCCCCGATTGTTTGTAGCCCCCGAAGGGCATCTCGATCGGAGTGATGTTGTAGTTGTTGATCCAGGTGGTGCCTGCTTCGAGCTTGGCGACCACGCGGTGGGCCCGCTGGATGTCGCGGGTGAAGACACCGGCAGCCAATCCGTAGTCGGTGTCGTTGGCCCGGGCAATGAC
>JBOGEW010000367.1:0-3676 GCA_050742075.1 Acidimicrobiia bacterium | reverse complement strand
CCCGTCGATTGGGAGTGGCCCTGGCCCCGGCCAAGGTGGCTGCTCACCTGCGGCGGGCGGTAGGGCTTCCCGAGCGCGAAGGTCTTTTGGTTCGGGGCGTCGAAGACGGAGGACCGGCCGCCACGGCTGGCGTGCGGGAGGGAGATCTCATCGTCGCCGCTGGCGGTGAGCCGACGAAAGCCCTCGATGATCTTCACCGCATCCTCACCAACGCCGGATCGACTCTCGAACTCGGCCTGGTACGAGGCAACGACGAGTCGACAGTGACCGTCACCTTCCCCGACTAGACGTCAACCCAGGGCTGCAACCGTTGTACAACCACGGTTGCAGCCCGCAGAAAGCAGGTTTCGTACACTCGCCGCGGTGTGGCAGCAACTGCGGCATCATGTCGGGCTACTCGGTTTTATTGGCGCCTATTACGTTGGATTTCTCATCCTCGGTGTTGTCAACCGCAACGAACAGGTGGTCTTCTACGCCGGATTCATCGCCCTGGCGTTCCTGGGCCTCCTTTACTGGGATTCGCGACGTCGCTTTTCCCAGCTCGTACTGTGGGGTCTGGCGCTGTGGGGAGCGATGCACATGGCCGGCGGGATGATTCCAATTGACGGGGCCCGTGTTCTCTACAACGTCCAACTTCTTCCCTTCCTTCGCTTCGATCAGCTGGTGCACGCCATCGGATTCGGCTTTGCCGGACTGGCTTTCTGGGAATCCGTCGGGCAGCAACCAGGTTCGGGAGCCTTGATGGTCCTTATGGGTGGCCTCGGCTTCGGCGCTCTCAATGAGATGATCGAATTTCTGATCACCCGGTTCGTGCCCGACACCAATATTGGAGGGTTTGAGAACACCGGTTGGGATCTGGTGGCCAACACGACCGGCGCCACTATCGCCGCAATGTGGGTGCACTGGCGATGGTCAATCTGGCGAACACATGCAGACCGGCCAGGCTGAATGAATCGTCGGTGCTTTCTTTCGGCGCTAGCCAGCGATTGGTTCATCTAGTGCCTGGACCCGAGAAGGCCGCGGGCAATCAACTACTGAGCGAGGCTCGGACTGATCACTCGTTGGGCAAATGGAGGGAGGCTCGGGAGAAATTCAGCGCGGTGCAAGCCCGAGAGACCCTCTCGACCGAGGATGTCCTGGCTTTGGGTGATTCGGCATGGTGGTTGGGATTCAACGACGAAGCCTTGAGCTCGTTTGAAACGGCCTTTCAGCAACTAATGGCTGCCAATGCAGAGCCCGAGGCCGCCAAACTCGCTCTCGGTCTCGGCTTTCTCTGGTTGCTGCGCGGAGAACAGGCGATCGGATCGGGTTGGATCAGCCGCGGCCAGCAGCTATTGGAGCGCCTACCTGACTGCGTCGAGCAGGGGTATGGGCGGGCCCTGGAAGCTGAAAATGCTCTGGCGACAGGATCCTTCTCGGAGTCGATTGCTCTCGCCCAAGAAGTGCAGTCTTTCGGTAACCGCTTTCAAGACCCCAACTTGACAGTGATCGGGCTCTTTGGCGAAGGAGTTGGTCGAATTCGAAGCGGAGAGATCGCCCGAGGAATGTCGTTGCTCGACCAGGCGATGATCGGAGTTGCGGCTGGAACGGTCGACGCCGACTGGGCGGGCAATCTCTATTGCCAGATGATGGGGATCTGCTCGGAGCTAGCCGACTTCGGCCGCGCCATCCGTTGGACCGACGCCACCGAGCGCTGGTGCAATCGGTTCACGTCGGCGGTGATGTTCTGGGGAGTTTGTCGATTGCATCGCAGCCAGCTTCTCCAACTCGGCGGTGACTGGTCGGGCGCCGAAGCCGAGGCGCACCAGGTGGTAAAAGACCTCGCGGATATGAACATCGGCGCCGTCGCCGAAAGCCACTATCAGGTCGGTGAGATCAATCGGCTTCGAGGTGCCTACTCGCGGGCGGAGGCGGCTTTCAAGCTCGCCCGAGAACTGGGCCGCGACCCCCAGCCGGGCCTGGCCCTCCTCCGATTGGCTCAGGGTCGACTGGATGGAGCAGCCGCCGGGGTCTCAGCCAGCCTGGCTGCCACTCGCGATGACTTCGTGCGATTCCGACTGAGGGGCGCACAGATCGAGGTTTGTCTGGCCCGGGAAGATCTGACGGGCGCCACCGAGGCTCTTCACGAGGTGGAACGGATCGCGGGAACCTATCCCAGCCCCGGGTTGGAGGCGGGCGCCTGGCAATCAAGCGGGGCGGTAAGGAGCTCGCAGCTCCTGCCATTGCCCGAGCGCCTGCCTCAATTTGACGAGAGCCTCCCCATGCTGGCAGAGGGAAGATATACGAAAAACCACGATTTCGTTCATCGGTTGAAATACGCATTTGCCCCTGGACTCCATGGGAAATTCTGGTTAGGTCGATCGGTCGCGCTGAACCCCGTTGGGGGGTTGATCCGGAATCACTCCCAGCTGCTTCATCAAGCTGAGATCATCTCGCACCGCCCACCTTTCAATGGTCTTGCCGTTGTCGAATCGAAAAGATCTGCACGTAAGACTGCTTGATCTGGCGCCCGGTGGGTGGAATTCCCATGAGGTCACCGGTCTGCCGGCCGTGCAGCGTGCACTAGACGGCGGCGGTGTCTCCTTCGGCAATGATCTGATGGATCTCCCATCGCATATCACTGAAGACAGAATTAAGCCAGCGCATGGTTCGCTTCACGTCCTCGATGCCCTGAGGTGCTCCGGGCGGGGACGAATGGTCGAACACATCGGGGTGTACTAACTCGGTCACTCCATCGTCGTCGTTGCGCGGGAAGACTTCCTCGAAGAACCGACGAACGTTCTGTTTGATCTCCGCAGTGGTGTTCGACATACAACCGACCCTTTCTGCCCCAGGTGCTTGGGGACGATCCGAGGTCCCGCTACAATTTAGTGGAACCTCACTGTATTGATGTCATGAGTATTACTGTGAAATGTCGGAAGGTCAAGAAGCGGACCTACAACTCCAATCGCCGCCAAGCACAGGCGGCCTCGACCCGCCGCGACATCATCGAGGCCGCGCGACGGCTATTCGAGCGGGGTGGTTACAACGCCACGACCATGACTGCCATTGCCGAAAAGGCAGGGGTGGTCGTCGAAACGATCTATCGCAACTTTGACAGCAAGGCCGGGCTGATCGAGGCGGTGGTGGAGGCGGCGGTGGCGGGGGGTGCCGAACGAGCAGAGGTGGCGCCCGAGGACCGGCCCGCAATCCGACGCCTGATCGAAGAACGCGACCCGCGCAAGAAGCTGGCGCTCTATGCCGCCACTCAACCCGGAATCCACGAGCGGGCGGGCAAGTTGCGGAAAGCCTTACGAGAAGGTGCGCGAGTCGACCCTCAGCTCGTCCCGGTGCTGGAACGACTCGAAGCCCAGCCATTCAACGGAATGGCCCGTTTCGCTCGGCATCTGAAGGAGGTGGGCGCGCTCAGGACAGATCTTCCCGTTGAAGAAGCCCGGGACCTCCTCTGGTCGATCAATTCGCTGTCAATGTACGAGCTGTTGGTCGGCGAACGAGGTTGGTCGGCGGAGCGTTACCAGGACTGGCTGACTTCGATGATGACCCAATCCCTTTTGCCTCGTTAAGAGGTCAGCGATCGCCGTGGGCCCGGCAGGCTTCGAACCTGCAACCAACGGATTATGAGCTTGAAAGGGCCCTCCCGAGGACAAGGACGAAGACCCGAAAACCCAGTAATCAT
>JBOGEW010000366.1:0-4893 GCA_050742075.1 Acidimicrobiia bacterium | reverse complement strand
GCCGCCATCTCTACACCTGTAGTGGAGGTTCACATCAGCAACATTCTCGAGCGAGAACCTTGGCGGCGACATTCGGTCATCGACCCGGTCCACCGTATTTATGGGCGCGGGATTCATGGGTACCGGTGGGCCGTCCGGCATCTGCTCAACCGATCCGCCGCTCCCGTGGCTCGCCTCGCCTATGGATCGCTTCCGGATCAGGTGGGTGATCTCAGGACCCCGGAGGGGGCTTCGATGTTGGTGGTCCTCGTGCATGGGGGGTTGTGGCGTCACGAGTGGACCGCCGACACCACCGAATCCCTCGCCACCGACCTGTGGCGCCGAGGCGTGGCGACTTACAACATCGAGTACCGCCGCCTCGGGCTCGGCGGCGGTTGGCCGGAGAGCTTCGCCGACGTTTCCTCGGCCCTCGACAGAATCCCTGATCTGACTGGATTTCCGGCTGATCGGGTGGTGCTGCTCGGGCACTCCGCCGGAGCCACGATGGCGCTCTGGGCCCGCCACCCCGGCCTTACCGTCGCCCTCGCGCCGTTTTGTGACCTCGTCGAGAGCCGCGCCCGGAAAATCGCCGGGGAAACCTTCGGGCGTCTCCTACTCGAACCCCTCGGCGACCCCGCGGAATACTCCCCTGCCCACCGCTTGCCCCGGGCAGGCAGCACTGTCGTCGTCGCCAGTCCCACCGACCGCCTGGTTCCGATCGATCTGATTCGCCGTTACGCCATGGCCGGCCGGGGGCTGGCATCCACGATGGACCTCCTCGAAACCGACGGCGGGCACTTTGACCTGCTGGAACCCTTAAGTAGTAGTTGGGGGTTAGTGATCGACGTTCTGGGAGCGCGAAAAGCACCGGTATAGCGGTTTGCCGGGAGCTTTTGGGCCTGTTTAGTTTCACAGCAATCGGACAAGTAGCTGATTGGTAGTCCGGGCGGAGTCATGAGTTTCCATCGGTTCCTTTATGTGGCCGGGTGGTCGGCGGTGATCCTTCTTGCCATCGCCGGCTTTGCCGCGTTCAACGCCGGTAGTCCGCCAATGACCCCGGCGACGACCCTGGGCGAGGTGGTCTGGGGGGAAGCGGCTGGGGCAGTTTCGGCCCAGGGCTGGCTGGCTATGGCCGGCACCAAAGCGGCGGCTCCGGAAGTGGCCGAGCCGCCGACAACGGTTCCGGCGTTGACTGCTCCTGCCACTACTTCTCTCGAGCTGACTACGGGCTGGCTCGATTCGGTGGCATTGCGCGGCCTGGTCGAAGACAACTTCGCTTCGAGTGACGTCAACAAGGCGGTGCGGCTTGCGTGGTGTCTCTCCCGTTTCGATGTCGACCTTGTCAATCCCGACTCGGGTTTGTTGGGATTGTTTCAGATCGCCCCTTCCGATTGGATCGCGACCACTGAGGCAATGGGCCTCAGCAGCCAGGCCGACCCATTCGACCCAGCTCTCAATGTGGCCGCAGCAGCCCACATCGTGTACCAGGGATCGGGTTGGAGTTACTGGACCTGTAGCTAACGGAAGTCTCTTGACTTAAGGGTCGCCACTCCCAGGGGTCGGAAACGATGAGCGACGAGGTTGGTAACTCCGTCGCGGTACTCCAAGCGGCCACCAATAACCATCGCCGGGCGCTTGCGAGCAACTTCCCGATTGCGTGCCCATACTTCGGGAAGCACTACCACGTTCAACATGCCGGTTTCGTCCTCCAGGTTGAAAAAGACCACACCCATGGCCGTGCCCGGATGCTGGCGATGGGTTATCACCCCGCCCACTTCGGCGACCTTGCCGTTGCGTTTCAACTCCAGGGCTTCCATCACCGTCAGACAACCTTCCTCTCGTAACTGGGAGCGGATGAATTGGATCGGATGAGTGGACGACACTCCCGTCGACCAAAGGTCGGCTCGATGTTCCTCTTCGGTGTCCAGGGCCAGGAGCTTGGGCGCCTCGGTGCCGGGTGAAAGTGGCAGCCGGCCAGGATCGATCTCGGACAAAGGTCCCGCCGCCCAAAGCCCCTGCCGGCGCTCGACCTGAAGATCAGCCATGGCCCCACTGGCAGCCAGACCCTCCAGGGCTGAGACGGATAAGCCCGTGCGAAAGGCCAGGTCTTCGGGATCGTGAAAGCGACCGCCGATCTGGCGAGCAGCTTCGATCCGGTCGATCTCCTTCGTGCCCAGGTTGCGGACATATCTGAGACCAAGTCGGACTGCCACTGCTGGTCGCAGAGGGTCGGTGATCGGCCCCCTCCCCCGTCGCCACGAGGCTCCGTAATAGGTGACGACATCGTCGGGGTCGGCCTCCCAGGCCTCGATGGTGCAATCGTGAGAGGAACGATTGATACATGGAGCGAGGGTCTCGACGCCATGGCGGCGGGCGTCCTGGACGAGGCTATTGGGGCTATAAAAGCCCATCGGTTGAGCATTGAGCAGACCGGCCAAAGTCTCGGCTGGCCAGTGATATTTCAACCAGGCCGACATGTAGACGATGTAGGCGAAGCTGACCGAATGGCTCTCGGGAAATCCGAAGTGGGCGAATCCCTGCAACTTCTCCCAGATCTCTTCGGCGGCCTCACCGACCACCCCCTTTGTCGCCATCCCCCGAAACACCTCCTCCCGAAGCCTTTCCATCGCCTGCTCGGATCGTTTGTGGGTCATCGCCTGCCGGAGCCGATCCGACTGACCGCCATCGAAACCAGCGCATACTCGCGCCAGTTCCATCAATTGCTCCTGGAAGATGGGTACGCCGAGCGTCTTCTCGAGAATGGGCTTGGCCAGCGAATGGGGAAAACGAATCGGTTCCTCACCACTGCGGCGGCGGAGGTAGGGATGTACCGATTGACCTTGAATCGGCCCCGGGCGAATCAATGCCACCTCAACCGCCAGGTCGTAGAAGGTGGTGGGCTTCATTCGGGGAAGGGTCGCCATCTGTGCCCTTGACTCCACCTGAAACAGCCCGACCGTATCGGCCTTGGTCAACATCTCGTAGATGGCCGGTTCCTGTTCGATCGTCGCGAGGTCGACTTCGATGCCGTGGGTCTCTTTGATCAGATCGGCACTGAGATGCAGAGCGTTGAGCATCCCCAGACCGAGCAGGTCGAACTTGACGATCCCGATCGCGGCGCAATCGTCCTTGTCCCATTGCAGGACGGTGCGATCTTCCATCCGCCCCCATTCCAGGGGCACCACCTCCGACAAGGGGCGATCGGCGATCACCATTCCCCCCGAATGGATCCCGAGGTGGCGGGGAAAACCGTCGAGGCGCCAACAGACGTTGTAGATCAACTCGGCGGTGAGCCCGGCCGGGAGCGGAGCATCCAGGCGCAGCGTCGAGGGATCGTGGCTGTCGACATACTTCGAGAGACCATCGACCTGGGCCTGGGTGAAGCCGAAGGCCTTGCCGACGTCGCGCAGAACCGACCGAGCCCGATAAGTGATGACATTGGCGACCATCGCCGCCCGCTCCCGGCCATATTGTCGGTAGCAGTACTGGATGACCTCCTCGCGACGATCGGCCTCCAAGTCGAGGTCGATATCGGGAGGACGACCCCGCTCCTCGGATAGAAACCTTTCGAATGGCAGCCCAAGGCGGATGGGATCGACCCGGGTGAGCCCCAGACAACGACAGACCGCCGAATCGGCCCCCGAGCCCCGGATCTGGCAGTAGATGTCCTGTTCCCGAGCAAACTTGACGATGTCCCACACCACCAGGAAATAGCCAGCAAACCCCAACCGTTCGATGATCCCCAACTCGTGTTCCAAACGGGTTCGGGCGGATGGATCGACCAGGCCTTCCCCATGGCCGGGATAGATGTTGCGGGCGGCCTCCCAGGTGAGATGGCGGAGATAATCCATTTCGCTGCGAAAATGACCCGGCATCGGAAAGTCGGGAAGCCGTGGCGTTATCAGGCTGAGATCAAAAGCCATGCTTTCGCCCAGCCTGGCCGCCGCCTCAACCGGCCCCAGACCCTGGGGCCCGCGATAACGCCGGAATCGAGCCGCCATCTCGGCCGGGCTCTTGAGGTACCGCTCGTCGGAAGCCGGTCGAAACCCGTCGGCGGAGTCGAGCGAGCGCCGCCCGTCGACCGCCGCCAGCACCTCAGCGAGGTCGGCCTCCGAGGATCTGTGATAGTGGACGTTATTGGTTGCCACCACGGGCAGGTTGAGCCGGCCGGCCACATCCCAGATCAGATCGTTGCGAGGATCATCCTCGGGCATACCGTGATGCCAGAGTTCGAGATGAAACCGCCGCCCAAACACTTCGCGCAACCGCATCGCCCCCGACATGGCCCCGGCCAGGTCACCTCGTTGCGCTGTCCGAGGAACCTCCCCCTGATGGCACCCACTAAGCGCGACGACATCGGGACACTTGGCCACCTCGACCAGGTCATCGAATAGATAGACCGGCCGATCCTTCTCACCACGAAACTGGGCGACCGTGACGAGCCGGGACAGCGCCCGATAACCGGCGGGTGATCCGGCCAGCAGTACCAGATGGTCGGTGGCCGGTACCTCGACCGGCTTGGCCCCGTGCATGCGCTTCGCACGACCTCTTCGAGGCCGTGTCCCAAGTCCCCTGTCCACGGTCCCAAGTCGACGCCGATCCCGATCCTGAGCAGCTGCGATTGGATCTGCCTGTGACTTGCGACTTGAGGCTTGGGACCGCTGAAGACCTATTTCCACTCCATACACGGCCGGCAAACCTGTCTCGGCGGCGGCGGCGGAGAACCGCACCGCCCCGTAGAAGCCGTCGTGATCGGTGATCGCCAGCCCCCCGTATCCGAGTTCGACCGCTCGATCAACCAGATCCTCGGGATGCGAGGCCGCGTCGAGAAACGAGAAATTGGTGTGGCAGTGAAGCTCGGCGTAGCGGTCTCCCACGAGGCTTATCATATCGAACATGTGTTCGACATAATGT
>JBOGEW010000365.1:0-2906 GCA_050742075.1 Acidimicrobiia bacterium | reverse complement strand
TGGCTCAAGGACAAGTTCGGAGTGTCGTGGCAGATCGTTCCCACTGTCTTGTACGACTTGCTCGGTGACAGTGATCGCGCCAGCGCCGACCGGGCGATGGAAGCCATGCTGAAGATGAAGAAGCTCGATATCGCCGAGTTGGAGATGGCCGCCCGCAGCTAGCGGCTAGTACCGGAGGCCGATTCGGCTGAAGTCGGTCTAAGTTCGCGGCGGGGGGACAGCGGAGTCCGGTATGGCCGAACTATTGCGCGGCCGCTTCAGGAGTAAGCCGGATAATCGGGATTTGGCGATCGGTCGCGGTTTCGTAACGGGCGAAGCCGGGGGCGGTGGAGACGACGCGCTTCCAGGCCTCGGCCCGCTCGGCCCCCTCGAGTGATTCGGCGCGGACCTTAAAAGTTTCTCCACCAGCGGTGATCCAGGCCTGTTCGGGGTTCTTGGCCAGGTTGTAGCACCAGGAGGGGTGACGGGCTGAGGCGTAATGCGATCCAATGACCAGCCAGTCGCCGGGATGGTTGGGATCGGCAAAACGGGCCACGGTCGAGCGGCGGCGCTTCCCGGTCTTCGCCCCGACGGTGGTCAGCATGAGCAGGTTCTGACCCTGCACTTTCATCCGATCCCCCAGCGTCCGGAAGACCAGATGGCTGAGCCCCGTTCCAGCTTTCATCAACGGCCGAGCAAACTTCGGAATCTCGACCCCACGGGTGCCTTTGGGCGAGAGTTTTACTGACATCGACATCAATCGTTTCGGTCGGCCACGTCGCTCGGCTCGCTAACCAGTTCAGTGATCTCGAAGATCCGGATCGGCCGCTGGACGCCCTTCAGGGTGATGGTCTCCAGCTCAGTGCCGATGACCTGATCACGCACCGCCGCCATGGTTCGGTCGGTCACCAGGACCTGTCCGGCCGCGGCCTTGGTAGACAACCGGGACGCAACGTTGACGTGGTTTCCGATCACGGTGTACTCGAGTCGGTTCTCCGAGCCGATATTGCCCACCGTGACGTAGCCGGTACTGATGCCGATGCCTGCGGTCAATTCCTCTTCAAATTTCAGCATCAACCTGTTGCGGAGGTGTTCGAGAACCTCGCGCCCCTCGAAAGCTGCGGCCACCGCCCGCTCGGCGTGATCTTCGAAGGGGATGGGGTCGCCGAAGAAGGCGAGGATTCCGTCGCCCAGATATTTGTCGAGTGTTCCGCCATGGCGGAAAACCACGTCGGTCATGGCGGTGAAGTATTGGTTGAGGGCATCGATGAGCTCCTCGGGTTCCATCCGCTCTGACATCGTGGTGAAGCCCCGGATGTCCGTTACCAAAATGGAGAGGTTGCGGCGGGTCGGGGTCAGAGCCACCCCGGAAGCCTTGGAAACGATGGCGTCCGCTACGTGAGGTGAGACATAGCGCCGCAGCTCTTCGGTCCGGCGCAGCTGAGACAGCTGCTCCTCGATTGTCTTTTCGAGATTCTGGTTGAGCGAGGTGAGCTCGGAATAGAGGCTGGCCAGTCTCACGCTGGTGCGGTTGAGATTGACGGTGAGCCGGCCGAATTCGTCGCGGTTGGGCACGTCGACGACTTGTTCGAAGTCCCCATCGGCGATGCCGGCGAGGGCGACATCGATCTTGCGAACCGGGCGGATGAGCGACCAGGAGAGGACCGCCCCGAAGGCAAGAGCCGTGAGGAGGCTCACGACCGAAAAGGCAGCGACGGTGATGGTAAGAAACTGCCGGTTGTCTCGAAAGCTCTCGAGCTCGGCCTCCATGGCATTGGCAGACTCACTAATCAATACGTTGAGTTCGTCTTCGAGCTCGTGAGAAATTTCATGTTCGGCCGAGATGTGCACACTCAGCGCCTGGTCGAGGTCCCCTGCCTCATAGTGCGAAAGAACCACCTCGCCCGCTGCGGCGAACCTTTCATCGATTGCCCGGAGACGTTCGATCAGCTGGGGATCGATCGGGGCCTCGAGCGCTTCAATGGCGTTGACATCTTCGGTGAAGCTGGCCTTGGCCGTGCCGATCCGGTCGTTCCAGGAGTCGACCAGGGTGATTAGAGCCATGGCCCGGAAGTGACTCTGCGCCGTCACCGAATAGATCGCCTGACGGGCGAGGTCCTTTTGGGTCTCAAGTGCGATCAGCCGTTCGACCTGCTGGTTCATCTGACCGATAACAAAAATGCTGAACACACCCATGAGGAGCAGCAGCAGAGCAATGGTGAGGAAGCCAGCCAGCAACTTGGCGTGCACAGTGGCCGGCATCCTCGCCACCCCATCGACTAGGGGCCGGAGCATTCGCGGAAGCGGTCCCAGTTCCTTCTCGGGGAGAGCTGGCGCATCCGGTTCCACTTTTATTCCGGGATCAGATGCGGTCATGCGGTTCCTTTGTGATGTTCAGCCACGGTCACAAGCCCCCGGGAAGCTATGAACGTGGTTGAGGGGTGGTTATTGGAAGAAGTCGTTGATGGCGACGGTGTCGTCTGAGAACGCCCAGCGGTGGGTGACTTTCCCATCGCGCACGTGATAGATCTCAGCCGTCTTGTACGACAGGGTGCGACCATCCCGCTCCGCCTTGGCATTTACCAGGGCCACCATGTGTTCGTCATTGGCGATCACGTCATGGAGATCGATGTCGATAGTTCCCTGCCCCATCAGGCCCTGCATCCGCTCGAAAAGGGCTTCCTTGCCCCGGATCGGCTGGTCCGAACCGATTTCCCACCACTCGACATCATCAGCGATTCTTTCGGCGTATGAACTGAAGTCGCCAACGTCCATTGCCTGGCTCATTTGCCGAAACAGCGCCGCATTGGGATGGTCCTCGATGGTGTGCCTCCTTATTTGGGCGACAAACGCTACCGATTCGCGGCGGACCGTGTAGCCAGAGCTTTACTCTCTCAGACGTTGTGGGCATGAGCGCCGGCCAAGAC
>JBOGEW010000364.1:0-9954 GCA_050742075.1 Acidimicrobiia bacterium | reverse complement strand
GGCCACACCGAAGCCGCCGTTGATCTCACCAAGCTGGCCGGGCTCTATCCCGCCGGGATCCTGGCGGAGGTAATGAACGACGACGGCACCGTGGCTCGCCTTCCCGACCTCGAACGGTTTGCCAAAGAACATTCCCTCCTCCTCGCCACGATCGCCGACCTCATCGCCTATCGCCGCCAGCATGAGAAGCTCGTCGAGCGGGTCGTCGAAGCGCGACTGCCCACGCCCCAGGGCGTGTTTCGGGCCGTTGGCTATCGCTCCCTGGTCGATGAACGCCAGCACCTCGCCCTGGTCATGGGCAACATCGGTGACGGTGAAGAGGTGCTGGTCAGAGTTCACTCCGAATGCCTCACCGGCGACATCTTCTCCAGTCTTCGCTGTGACTGCGGTGATCAGCG
The DNA here is from genome assembly GCA_050742075.1 of Acidimicrobiia bacterium. Taxonomy (GTDB): domain Bacteria; phylum Actinomycetota; class Acidimicrobiia; order Spongiisociales; family ZC4RG35; genus JACCTH01. The sequence continues at coordinate 9,556 of JBOGEW010000364.1, read as the reverse complement.
CGACCTGGCCCTCACCAAGATTGCCGACGAGGGACGCGGGATCCTGCTCTACATACGGGGGCACGAAGGCCGGGGTATCGGCCTTCTTCACAAGCTCGAGGCCTACAACCTCCAGGACCTGGGCCGGGACACGGTCGAGGCGAACCAGGATCTAGGGCTTCCAGTGGACGCCCGCGACTATGGCCAGGGAGCACAAATTCTCTATGACCTCGGGGTCCGCTCGATGCGGCTCCTCACCAATAACCCCACCAAGCGGGCCGGCATCGAGGGATACGGCCTCTCCATCATCGAACGCATTCCCCTGCTGGTAAGCCCCAACCCCGAGAACGAGCGCTATCTGCAAACCAAGGTCGAAAAGCTCGGGCATCTGGGCGACGAGTGAAGCTCAGGGAATGGGAACCCCGGATCGATCCCTCTTCGGTGCGGGTGGGTATCGCCGTCTCGGATTTCAACCAGGCTGTTACCAACCGATTGCTGGAGGGTGCGCTTTCTTATCTCGAGCGGGTCGGAGTTCAGCAAGTTGAGGTGCTGCGCGTGGCAGGAGCCTGGGAGTTGCCGTTGGCGGCTGCGACTTTGTTCAAGGATGGCTGCCACGGGGTGATCGCAGTTGGAGCCGTAATCAAGGGCGAGACTGATCACTACGAAGTGATCGTGCGCGAGTCGGCCGCCGGCCTGACTCAAGCCAGCCTCATGGCCGGTCGTCCGCTCGGCAACGCGGTACTCGCCGCTCACGATCTCACCCAAGCCCTTGCCCGTTCGGAACCGGGGCCTGCCAACAAAGGCGCCGAAGCGGCCGCCGCCATGGTGGACCTCGTTTGCAAAGTCGGCAGTACTTGATGCGGTCCGGTGTCGACTACCATTGGGGCACAACCGAAAGGCAAAGCGGAGGCAGCCTGCTTCCCACCCGGCCACCTCAGGGTGCGCCCGCGGTCGAGGGGAATAAGCCCCCCATTCCGAGCGGTTTAGCCATATTGGTTGAACCATCGGGAAGAGCTTTTGGAAGGCAGCAGGCTGGTTCTGCTGCTTTTTTGTTGATAGAAGAGAAGCGAAACATGGAGGTTGGAACATCGCCGAATTGAAAGTGAATGGCTACATACGAGCCACCGAAGTGCGACTGGTCGCACCCGACGGCTCCCAGATTGGAGTGAAAAAGCTCGCCGAAGCCCTCTGGCTGGCCGATCAGCTCGGGCTCGATCTGGTGGAGGTAGCGCCCGAGGCCAAACCTCCCGTATGCCGGTTGATGGATTACGGAAAGTACAAGTACGAGCAGTCGGTGCGGGAAAGAGAAGCCCGCAAAAACCAGAAGCGCACCGTAGTCAAGGAGTTGCGGATGGCTCCCCGGATCGAGAACCACGACTTCGAGATCACTCGCCGCCGAGCTCTCGAGTTCCTGGGTGAGGGTGACAAGGTGAAGGTCACCGTTCGTTTCCGGGGACGCGAGCAAGAGCGTCCCGAGTTCGGACGCCGTCTCCTCGACCGCCTGGTGGCCGAAGTCGGCGATCAGGCGACCGTCGAGCAGGCACCGGCCCAGGAGGGTCGCTTGATGACCATGGTCCTTGCTCCTTCCCGCCGCCAGCGCCGCCCCGAAGCCAACTCTCCAGAAACCGATTCAGAAAGGAATTCCCAGACGTCAGAACCTGTCGAAGAGAGCGCGCCCGCCCCGGAAGCGGTCGCCGAGGAGTAGAGACCGTGCCCAAGATGAAGACCCATAGCGGCGCCAAGAAGCGCATCAAGGTGACCGGAACCGGTCGGCTTTTGCGTCGGCAATCAGGAAAGAACCACTACAAGCTCGCCAAAGGAAAAGATGTGTTTCGTCGCCGTTCCGGCGAGGTCGAGCTCGCTCCCGGTGACGCTAAGAACGCCAAGAAGCTCTTGGGGATGTGACCGATGGCACGCGTTAAAAGAGCGGTTCACGCCAAGAAGTCTCACAAGAAGGTTCTTGACCGTGCCAAGGGATACAAGGGGTCTCGCAGCCGGCGGTTTCGCACTGCCAACGAGCAGGTCATGCATGCGATGCAGGACGCCTACAAAGACCGACGCGACCGCAAGGGTCAGTTCCGCCGGCTTTGGATCACCCGGATCAACGCCGCCGCCCGCGAGCACGGGATGAGCTATTCGACGTTCATGGCCGGGCTCAAAGCTCGGGAAATCGAATTGGATCGCAAGATGCTGGCCGAAATGGCGGTCGCCGACCCCAACTCTTTTGCGGCGCTCGTCGAGCTTGCCAAGTCGAACTGACGCTTAGTCCTCCTCGGCGTGGAAACCGGGCTCTCGGCGCGTAACCCCCGGGTGCAAGCAGCGGCTCGTCTCCACCGTGCCGACGAACGCCGAAGAACCGGGCTCACCCTCCTCGAGGGACCCCATCTCGTCGGGGAGGCGGTGGCGGCCGGAGTTGCTCTGGCCGAGATCTTTGCCCTGGAGACCGACCTTGGGTTTCCGAACCGGACGGCATTGAGTCAGGCCGCGCTCGAGCGTCTCTCATCGACGCGGACCCCGCAGAGTCCGGTGGCGGTGATGTCGATACCAATGCATTCGCTCGACCCGGAGCGAGATGTTCTCGTGGCATGGGAGATCGCTGACCCGGGAAATCTCGGAACGATGATTCGCACTGCCGCAGCCTTTGGACTCGATGTCGCGGTGATCGGTGGAGCCGATCCCTGGGCGCCGAAGACATTGCGGGGAGCCGCCGGGGCGCACTTTCATACCTCGGTGGTCGAGATCGACAATCTGGAAGAGATCCGAGCGGTCAGGGTCGCAACTGTCCTCTTAGATGGCGACCCACCGAGCGCTCTGCCCGCTGGTCGCCTGGCTTTGCTCATCGGCAGCGAGGCTCATGGGCTTTCCGCCGAGGCGATTGCTGCGGTCGAGGTCAGGATCTCGATTCCGATGCCGGGCGGGACGGAAAGCCTCAATGCCGCGGCAGCTGCCGCCATCCTCTGCTACGAAGTAGCAAAGCGGGCATGACTAGCCACCATGGGGCTGCCTTTCCAACCTTTTTTGACGCTGAGTTTGCACTCCCATAGTCTCGGCGAGCTAGAACGCCAGACAGGCGTTCCGACAAGGGAGGTATGGAGTGGGCAAAAAGAGATTGCTCGCGGTCGCTATCTGTACGGTTGTCTTTCTGGCCTTGTTTGCCAGCGCCGCTTTGGCCGGCGAAGTAACAGGAAGTGGCAGCAACTCAGATCAGAATCAAGGCGTGTCGTGGTGCTCCTTCTCGGGATTGAATGACGATCCGGATGCTTCGACTGATCCTGAGACGACCGATCCCCTTCCCAATGGCCCTGGGGGTCAGTCGCAGTCGTACGGACAGGAGGTCAAGCTGGGATTCGTCAGTCCCCACGAGTTCAACCCTGGAATGGCCTGCAACCCCAACCACGCACCTGGCTTCGGGTTCCCGCCCCAACTGAACCGAACCAAGGACTTTCCCGTGTTTCCTAAGACCCCGTAACCGGGCCTTCATAATCTGAAATGGGGCTAGCCCACGAGGGGCTGGCCCTATTTCATTTGGACGAGTGCTTGTGAGTGTCTCGGTAACCTTGCTGGCCCATGAACCTGGTCGACTTGCTCGCTTCGGCGCCCGAAGTCATCGACGGCGCCCAAACTCTGGCGGATCTAGATCGGATCGGGGCCGAATTGCTGGGCAGGAACAGCGTCATCGCCGAAGAACGGCGGGGACTGGGGAAGCTCGATCCAGCGGAGCGTCCGGGAGCCGGGGCTGAGGTCAATCGGGTCTCCGCCGAGATCAATCGACTTATCGCCGTCAAGAGAGGCGAATTGGAGCGATCAAGCGCCGACTCGCTCTTGATCAACGATGCGGTGGATGTGACCGTCGAGCGGTGGACTCTTTCTCAGGGGACAGAGCATTTGGTTCAACAGACCATCGACGAGGTTTGCGACATTTTCATCGGACTCGGATACCGGGTAGAAGAAGGACCCGAAGCGGAGCTGGCCTGGTTCAATTTCGACGCCCTCAACACTCCCCCCCACCACCCCTCGCGTTTCGAATCCGACACCCTTTATCTCGATTTCGGTGATCCGGCCGACGAGGTGCTTTTGCGCACTCACACCTCGCCCATGCAGGTGCGGTATATGCAAGCGCACAAACCGCCGCTCTACATCGTGGTGCCAGGAAAGACCTTCCGCTCCGACACCATTGACGCCAGCCATCTGCCGGTTTTTCATCAGATCGAGGGCCTGGCGGTCGACTCCGGGATTGTCTTCTCGGACCTGAAGGGAACTCTGGCCCATTTCGCCCGCGAGTTTTTCGGCCGTGAGCAGCGGATCCGGCTGCGCCCGAGCTTCTTCCCCTTTACCGAGCCTTCGGCTGAACTTGATGTGTCGTGCTTCCTTTGTGACGGCATGGCCGCCTCCTGTCGCCTTTGCGGCGGCAGCGGCTGGCTGGAGATGGCCGGATGCGGAATGGTGGACCCAAACGTCTTGGACATGGCCGGTCACGACTCCCAATCCCTATCGGGCTTCGCGTTCGGAATGGGTGTGGAGCGTCTGGCAATGGTCCGTCATGGGATCTCCAACATCCGGGTCTTCATCGACAATGACTTGCGCGTCCTCCGGCAGTTTCGATGAGGGTTTCGCTCCGCTGGCTTGCCGAGTTCATCGACCTCCCCGATCCCAATCCCAAGGAGGTGGGTCGGGCACTCAACTCATTGGGTCTCAAGATCGAGAGCATTACCGAGCTCGCCGCGGATTGGCGCGACGTCTACGTCGCCGTGGTGGAGGAGATCAATCCCCACCCGAACGCCGACAAGGTCCGCCTCTGCCGCGTGAGCACCGGTGATGAGGCAATCGAAGTGGTCTGCGGCGCTTGGAACTTCGAGGAGGGGGCCAAAGTCGCCTTCGCCGTTCCCGGGGCAGTTCTGGCCCGCGGATTCGAAATCGGAGAACGGACGATTCGCGGGGTGGAGTCCCGGGGGATGATCTGCTCGGAGCGGGAGCTCGGCCTGGGAACCGATCACGAGGGCATCCTGGTGCTCGACCCGGATTCGGAAGTGGGAAAACCGTTTGAGGATCTCGTCGATCTCCCCGACCAGGTGCTCGACCTCGAGATCACCTCCAACCGACCGGATCAGATGTCGATGGTCGGCGTGGCTCGGGAGCTGGCTGCGTTCTATGGGGTCCCCTACCGGATCCCACCTGCCGAGGTGGCCGGCAACGACGCCGCCCTGCGAACCACTGTGCGCGTCGAGGATGAGGACGGCTGTTACCGATTCGTTGCTCGCGAGCTGTTCGGGGTCAGCGTGGGGCCTTCACCACTGAAGATCCGCCAACGTCTGAAGGCAGCCGGAATCCGGCCGATCTCCAACATCGTCGACGTGACCAACTACGTAATGCTCGAGCTCGGTCAGCCCCTCCATGCATTTGATTTCGACCGCCTCGCCCAGAACACGATCGTGGTGAGGAGGGCTCACGCGGGGGAGCAGCTCCAAACCCTCGATGGGGTCGATCGGGTGTTGACCGAAGCCGACCTGGTGGTGGCCGATGCCCGAGTCGCTAGCGGTCTGGCGGGAACGATGGGCGGTGGCGACTCAGAAGTCTTCGCCGGGACCACCAATGTCGTTATCGAGGCCGCCTCCTGGGACGCCCCAACGGTGCTCCACATGAGCAAGCGCCACGCGATTCGCACCGAGGCCTCAGCCCGCTTCGAGCGCGGCGTCGATCCGAACCTGCCCCCGCTGGCCGCCGCCCGCGCCAATCGACTGATGATGGAGCTCGCCGGTGGCGCGTCTCCCTCCGCCGCCATCGATGTCGTGACCCGGCCCTTTCTTCCTCACACCGTGTCACTGCCACTGGCGGAGGTGGATCGGCTCCTGGGCGGAGTAGTTCCCCGTCGCGAAGTCGGGCGGCTGCTCGAGCGTCTCGACCTCGAGGTCAATGGTGAGGACCCGCTGGCGGTCACCGTTCCTACCCGGCGTCGCGATCTCGAGCGGCCCGCCGACCTGATCGAGGAGGTGGCCCGTCTCTACGGATACGACAGCTTTCCAGAGAGCCTTCCTACCGGGCCTGCTGGTGGTTACAAGGACGAGCAACAGCGACACCGGTCGTTGCGACGCGTGCTCACCGGCGCTGGCCTCTACCAGGCCATCAATCTTTCCTTCTCGGGGACCGAGGATCTCGATGCCTTCGCCTATCCAGAGAATCATGAGGCACGCCGCGTGGTCCGGGTCTCGAACCCGCTCAACGAGGAGCTTGCCACTCTTCGGACCTCCCTCCTCCCCGGGCTGCTTCGTACCTTGGGCTACAACTTCAATCGAGGCAATGGGGACCTCGGCATCTTCGAAACCGGCCGGGTTTTCATGCATTCACCTTGGGACGAGGACGACCGGCTTCCCGCTCAACCCGAACGTCTCGGCTTCGCGCTATGCGGCCACCTGGGTCCGTTCGAAATTGGGAACGGCGCCCGACCAGTCGACATGTTCACCAGTACCGCCCTTTGGCGTTTACTGGCAAAAGGGTTGGGTCTAGAGAAATGGAGCCTCGCCACCGTCTCCCCAGCCGGCTACCACCCGGGAAGGACTGCGGCGGTGGTGCTCGGTGGGCGACAGATCGGCTACCTCGGCGAGCTGCACCCGGCCACCGCGGCGGCGTACGACCTCGGGAGGAGAGTGGCCGTTGGGGAGCTCGACTTGGCGCCGCTCCTGGCTCCGGTGGCCCGTTGGGACCTCATTGAACCCAGTTCGTATCCGGCGATCGAGTTCGATCTCTCTTTTCTGGTTCCGGATGAGGTGCCAGCGGCGGATCTGCTTGCAACTACCCGCGGAGTAGCTCCCGACCTGTGCGAAGAGGCACAGCTTTTCGACGAATACCGGGGGCCGGAGCTTGGCGCGGGAAAGAAGGCCCTGGCAATCAGCTATCGATTCCGGGCTCGGGACCATACATTCTCGACCGAAGAGATCGCCGATCTTCGGCGGCGCCTGCTGGAAGCGGCGAAAGCCCATGGCGCCACGCTCCGCGGAGAGCAGACCTGAAGCACCTCCTGCGCATCGGAGACCTGAGCGGGGCTGAGCTAGTTGATCTCGTAGGTCTCGCCAAGCTGGTCAAGGACAATCCGGTTGAATATGCCGGAGCTCTCAGTGGACGCTCGATCGGTCTCTTTTTCATGAAGCAATCCGTACGCACGTGGGTTTCTACCGATGTGGCGGCGATCGAGCTGGGGATTCACCCGATAGTGATCCGCAACGATCAAATCGGAATGGGGACCAGAGAAACACCCGAGGATGTGGGCCGGGTGCTCGAGCGATACCTCGATCTGCTGGGGATGAGGGTCTTCGATCACAACGACCTCGACAGAGTGTCGAAGGCTGTCTCGGTACCGGTGATCAACCTCCTGAGCGATGCGGAGCACCCTTGCCAGGCGGTGGCCGATGTGCAGACGATGGCCGAACACCGGCCGATGTCCGAAACCGTGGTTGCTTATGTGGGTGATGGCAACAACACCGCGTCATCGCTGATCGGCGCCGTCACCCGGGCAGGCGGCTCGGTACGTGTGGCCTGCCCCGAGGGTTACTTCCTTTCCGACGAGGTGGTCACCGATGCCCGGCGCTATGGCGAGGTCTTGGTGACGACTGATCCGGTCGAAGCCGTCTCGGGGGCAAATATCGTTTACACGGACGTTTGGACCTCGATGGGCCACGAGGCCGAAGCCGCTGAGCGGCGTCGGCTTTTCGCTGCTTACCGAATCGACATCGAGCTCTTCGAGCGCGCAGAACCCGATGCTTTGTTTCTTCACTGTCTGCCCGCCCATCGAGGCGAGGAAGTGACCGACGAAGTGCTCGAGCATCCACGATCGGTTGTGTTCGATCAGGCTGAGAATCGTCTCCATAGCTTCAAGGCGATTCTGCTGGACGCTCTCGGATAGGACCCTCCTCGGAAGCGACCTTTCTCCAGCACCCCGCCAACGTGGCGGCGCCTCAGCTCCTCGGTTGGCACTTGATGAGCGAGATCGAAGATTTGACCGAAGTCGTGTTGACAGAGGTGGAGGCCTATCGGTCCGACGATCCAGCCAGTCATTCTTTTGGAGGACCTCGAGGTCGCAACGTCGTCATGTTCGACCGTCCGGGATTGCTCTACGTCTATCGAAGCTATGGAGTCCACTGGTGCGCCAACGTGGTCTGTGCGGACGTGGGAATCGGTTCCGCGATCCTGCTGCGGGCTGGTCACCCGGTCGCCGGCGAAGACCTGATGGCAAGACGCCGTGGGCGGGCAACCAACCTCGCCATCGGTCCCGGCAACCTTTGCCAGGCGTTGGGCATCACCGGGGCAATCAATGGTATTGATCTATTCGAACCAAAATCCCCAGTGAGATTGCAGCCAGGTGCACCTCCTGCGCGAATACGGGTGACTCCTCGCATCGGTATCACCAAAGCCGTCGATACCCCCTGGCGGTTTCTCGCAGAGGACGAGAGCTAGTGTCCCCGCTCCCATGAGCGCTGACCTCGAACGGTTACTTCGTCGCACCGACACGGTGGTTCCTCCCGGCGAGCTGGGTGAACGGATCGCCGAGGGACGGCCGCTCCGGGTGAAGCTCGGACTCGATCCGACAGCCCCGGCGGTCACACTGGGGTGGGCCGTTGTATTGCGCAAACTGCGCGACTTCCAGGAGCAGGGACATACCGCGGTTCTCATCGTGGGCGATTTCACGGCCCGCGTAGGCGACCCTTCTCTGAAGAGTGAAACGCGGACCCGCCTTTCGGCCGAACAGGTCGATGCATTCGCCCAACAAGTTTTGACACAATTCGAGAAGGTCCTTCTGCCGGAGCCGCTCGAGGTTCGCTACAACTCCGAATGGCTCGGGGCTTTGGATATGAGCGACGTGCTCGAGCTGACCTCGACCGGGACTGTTGCCCAGCTGCTGGAACGGGGCGACTTCGCCAAGCGTTTCGAGTCGCAGACTCCGATCTCAGTCATGGAGTTCATGTACCCATTCCTCCAGGGCTACGACTCGGTGGCGGTGAAAGCCGACGTGGAATTGGGAGGGAGCGACCAACTCTGGAACCTGATGATGGGACGAGTGATTCAGGAGCGGTACGGCCAAAAACCACAGATGGCGATGACCTTGCCGCTCCTTCTTGGCACCGATGGCACCCACAAGATGTCACAGTCCCTCGGCAACTACATCGGAGTCACCGAGACGGCAGGGGAGATGTATGGCAAGACGATGTCGATTCCTGATGACACCATGGCCAACTGGTTTCCCCTCGCCACCGAACTTCCGGTCTTTGAGATCGACGAGATCCTGATGGGGTTGACCGATGGAACTGTCCACCCACGTGATGCCAAGCGCACCCTGGCTCGACGGATCACCGCCTCCTATCACGGTGAAGAAGCCGCTCAAGCGGCAGAAGGGGAATTCGACCGGGTCTTTCGCCAAAAGGACCAGCCCGACCGGATTCCCGAAACGACCTTGCCTTCGGATGATCCCGTCAACCTCGCCTCTTTGCTGCGGGATGCCGGCCTCGTTGCCTCGGCCGGGGAGGCAAGGCGGCTCATCGCCCAAGGAGCCGTCAGCTCAGATGGTGCTCCTATCGAGACTGAGTGGGTG
>JBOGEW010000363.1:0-21025 GCA_050742075.1 Acidimicrobiia bacterium | reverse complement strand
GGGCAGGGGTGGAGATGCCGATTGCCGATCAGGTCGGCCGGGTGCTCTACGACGGGCACCACCCTCGAGAGGCGGTCCTCAGCCTGATGTCCCGCGGAGCACGCTCGGAGCGCTAAATCGATCGATTCTGTGGGTAGCAAACGTCATTCTACGACGGTTGCAACCCTGGGTTCGATGATCAGCCGTAGAAGCGATAGACGACCTGGGCAACACAGGCCGGCTTCTCCGCGCCCTCGATCTCGAAGGTGAGGTCGAGGGTCACCTGCCGGCCTCCTCCAAAGTCTTCTGTCCCAGCCAGGACCGCTCCGGCCCGCAACCGACATCCAACCGGCACCGGGGTGATGAATCGAACCCTGTTGGTTCCATAGTTGATCCCCATCAAGGCCCCTTCGACCTTGAGAATCTGCTCGACAAACACGACGGCCAGCGACAGCGTTAGATATCCGTGGGCAACGGTGGTGCCAAAGGGGCCGGTCTGGGCTCGCTCGGGATCGACGTGGATCCACTGGTGATCGCTGGTGGCGTCGGCGAAGAGGTTGATTCGTTCCTGGGTGATCTCGAGCCAATCGGAGTAGCCAAGATGATTCCCTACCGCCGCGTCCATCTCGGTGGGGTTGGCAAAGGTGGTCATCTCGGCACGGTAACCAGCGCTGCCGCCTGACGGAGCGAGCGATAGAGCAACTCGGGGTCGCCAAGCAGCCTTCGCAATCTCCGTTCCAGCCCACCTACCGGGTAAAGGTTTTGCGGCGCCCGTGGGTCCTTGTGCCCTTCGCTCGCATACCGGCATACGGTGGCGGCCATCAGGTCAGCTCGCCGCCGGGCTGACGAGATATCGCGGTCTGCGTTCACCTCGGCGCGAACGATCCCATCCATCGGCCCGCTTCCGGCCATCGGAAGGCGCAAATACCAGGAGAGCCGATGCCATTGCCGGGACCCGGTGGCCACCAGAAACAGCGGAGTCCGGTCGCCGGGACGGAGTTGGAGAAGAACCGATCGCAAATTGGGTGGCAAATAGTGGACGTGCTGGGTCTTGATGTAACCCACGGCCTCCGCCAGCGTGCGATGGTGGGAAAGGGGGCCATCCACGACCAGAAGCGGGACTTCGGAGAACTGGATCGCCATTTGACCTTCGAGCACTGCCATCTGGTTCTGGAGGCCAAGCCAGAGTTCTTCGGAGGTCACACCCGAGGTGAGGTGAACCTCGTAAGTGGCGTGGCGGGTGACAATCGTTTCGGCATTGGTCGCCGACGAAAAGATTCCTCGTCTCACTTCCTCGGCGACAACCGTCGCGCGATGATTGGTCAGGACAGCTCCGGCGGCGTAGCTGGCTGCAAGTGCCAGCGTGGGCACCCCCTCGGGGTCTTCCACCCAGAGGTTGGCGTCGATTCGGCGCACCCCGTCGACGAAGAGGACTTCGGGCGCCGGTGCCGCGTTTACCTGCAGAGCCTTCCACTCCGATGCCTTGACTTCGATATCGGGATCGACCTGAAGCTGCTCGTCGAGTTCTGTGGTAGCGCTCGATCCGTACTCGGGAGCCCAGGGCTGAACTGAGAACTTCACGCGGTCGCCACCTCGACGGAGGCTCCCTTTTGGTCCTTGCGGATCTCGTAGCGAACCGGCATCTGCTCGGCCAGTTCTGTGACGTGGGTGACGATCCCCACCACCTTGCCTTGAGCGCCCAGCTCGGCAATCACCCCGGCGACGACTTCGAGAGATTCGGCGTCGAGAGTGCCAAAGCCCTCGTCGAGGAAGAAAGACTCGAGGCCGACTGCTCCCGCCGACGTCGCCACCTCCTCCGCCAAGGCGATCGCCAGCGCCAGGGAAACCAGAAAGGTCTCCCCACCGGAGAGCGTCCTGACCGACCGGCGGTTCCCAGCCGATAGATGGTCGATCACCTCGAAGTCGCGGCCGGCCATTGCCAGCTGGTATTGACCGCGGGTGAGATCGGACAGCAAACGGTTCGCCCCGGAGACGAGAGCGGCGAAGACCTCGTCGAAGAGCCACTCACGAAATTTGTTCGCCCGCAACACGAGAGTGAGCTGTCGAGCGATCTCCCGGTCTGAGGATGCGTCTTCCCGCTCCTGGGTAAATCGAGCAGCGTCTTCGAGAGCCTGCGCAATCTGGGATCGTCGGCTGCGGGCGGCCACGAGCGTTTCCACGACCACGTCACGCACCGGCCGCGGCCCGATTTCGATGCCAAGCCCCGCCACCTTCTCCCAAAGGTTTTGATGGGCCGCATCGCGCTGGGCTTTGGCCTGTGAAAATCCGTGCTCGACGTCGGCGCGTTCTAGCTCGAGAGCGACGCGACGTTCCTCCCGCCAGCTGATGAGCGCTTGCCATCCCCCGTCAGGAAAGGGTGGATTGAGGGGAGCCGCTTTGGACCAGGCAGAGTGAAATTCAGCGGCGACTCTTTCGCGCCGTTCGGCGAGCTTGGCCAACTCCCGCTCGTTCTGAGCAACGCGCCCGGCTGCGTCGTCGATCCTTTGGCGGGTGGCGGCAACCTTGGCGTCGTGCTCCTCGATTTTGTTGCAAAGAACATCGAGATCCGGCACCGATCCGTCGAGTTGCTTGTTGAGCTCGACTTTTCGAAAGTCGAGCCCTTCTAGCCGGTGGCGCCGGTCGACGTAGGCGGCTTGCGTCTTCGACGCGGTCGCCTCAAGTTTCTTGAGGTTGCCTGCTGCCTTTGCCCGCGGCAGCCGAACAATCGGTTCGCCGCAAACCGGGCACGGGTCACCCGGTTTGAGCCCCTGTCGGAGGTAGGTCGCCCGATCGGTTTCGACTGCCTGATCGAAAAGGTGCCGGGCTTCGACTGCCTGGGCCGACAGCGAAGCGATCTCCGCGGCTGCCTTGGCTCGTTCTCCTTCGACTGCGGCCAGGTCGTTCGTGGCACGGATCCAGGCCTGAACATCGGTCCGGGCTGGAAACGCCCCTCCCGCCGCCGCTAAGTCGTCTAGCGCCGCCCTCTCTACTTCTAGCTCGATGCGCGCGGCCTGCTCGGCTTCGGCCAGATCGGCCACCTCCGATCCGACCTCGCGCCAGTCGGCGGGCGGATCCAGAGTCGAGAGCAGCACGGCATGCTCGTTGAGCCGCTGCAACCCCGCTTCCGCCTGCGCAACCGCCGCGGTCATCCTCTCGATCTCCGGGAGCCTCTCGTCGACCTCGCGGAGGAGATCGCCCAGTTCCTTTTCCCGGCCCTGGGCAACTTCTAGGTCGAGCGTGGTGACCTCTCCCAACCGCCTCAGCTCCGCCTCGATCTGGTCGAGACGACCCTCGGCGACCTTCTGCCGTCCGGTGGCCAGATTGGAAACTCGTTCGTAAATGCCGAGATCCAGAAGAGCCGTCAGCAGATCTTGTCGCTGAGCGGGCTTGTCGTGGAGAAAGCGGGCGAACTCCCCTTGCGGGAGCAGCACACACGTCGTGAATTGGTCGAAGTCGAGACCGAGGAGCTTGGTGACCGCGGCCGTCACCTGATCGGCCCCGACCGCCAAGCTGTGTCCCCCGGTCTCAAGACTGGCTTCGTCAGTATTAGCGGTTTGCCCGCGGGCGCTCTTTTTCACCCTGCGGCCAACCCGATAGTTGGTATTACCTACCGCGAAATCGAGTCCGACCGTGGCTTCCATCCGTCCCTGGGTGATGACCGGCGCCACCTTGCCTTTCCCGTGGCGCGGGACCGATCCGTAGAGGGCGAAACAGATTCCATCGAGGACAGTGGTCTTGCCCGACCCGGTAGGTCCGGTGAGGGCAAAAAGCTCGACATCGGTGAAGTCGATCTCGGTTGCTACCGAGAACGCCCCAAACCCGTCGAGGTGAAGGCGCAACGGTCTCATGTGTCGACTTCCCCAGCCTCGGCCAGGAGCTCATCAAAGAGAGCCTCGAGCCGGCGATCCTCGACCCCAGCCGAGTGGAGGTACTCGCGAAAGAGTTCGGCCGGCTCCCGCCCGACGCGGACGGGCCGAGCTGGATCCGAACCCTGAGTCAGCAACCGGATCTCGACCGCGTTCGGAAAGAGCTCTCGCACGTCGTCGGCCAGTCCCACCCGAGCTGGCTCTTCGAGCTCGACTCGGAGGTAGTCGTCTCCGACCTCGTCGGTCAGCTCGCGCAGTTGTTCCAGACTGCCGCGAATGGTTCGCAGGCGCCGACCGCTTGCCAGCGGTTGCTCGACTACCTCGGCGGGGAGGCCCGCTTCAACTGTCACGACCAGAACCGACTTCCGCTCATCCTGTTCGCCGAAATCGAGTTGCAGGGGCGAGCCGGAGTACCAAACCGGAGCGGCGTAGGGCATCCTCTGGCTGCGGTGGAGGTGACCGAGGGCCACGTAGCTCAGATGACTGGGAAAGGAGGCGGTGGGAATGGCGTAATCGAATAGGTGGGCCGACCGCTCGCCGCCGCCAACCGCGCCGCCGGTGACCATTAGGTGTCCGATCAGCAAGTTGACCGTGTCAGTTCCCATGTCTTCGCATAGCGTTCCGATGATCTTTCTGACCCGGTCGGCAAACGTTGTCTGGAGTTCGGCCGACGGCAGATTGAGGAGCTGTTCGACTCCGATGATCCCGCGCTTGCCGATAAAGGGAACCAGGGCGATTTTGACCCCGAGGTCGTCGAGGTGGAGGACACCGCCCTCTTCGGGAGGTCTCACGCTGCTTCCCACGCTGATCCTTCCCAACTGCAGGAGAGGTGCCACGGCCTTCAGGCGCTGAGGGTGATCGTGATTACCGGCCACGATCACCACCGGGGCCACCGACGCCAGATCGAGCATGGCCCGATACACGATTTCCTCGCTGGCGGGACCCGGCGAGGCGACGTCAAAAATGTCGCCTGCGACCACCACCAGATCTACTTCCTCGGCGCCCGCCAAGGCGGCGATCTCAGACAGGACCTGGCGGTGCTCCTCGTCGCGGGGGCGGCCCCGAATGGCGCGGCCGACGTGCCAGTCGGCGGTATGGAGGATCTTCACGGGTTATTCCAGGCCGGCGAACGGATCTTGCGGCCCGTTCCCCGACGTTGCCGGAACAGCCTCCGAGGCCCGAGTGGCCCAAGCGGGGAAGGGAAATTCCAGGACCAGTGGTACCGGTAGCTCGGGTTGGGACAACACCATCGTCCCCGGCTTGATGATGGTCGCCCGCTGGCGATGAACCGCGGGGAGGAACCCGTATTCCTCGCGAGCGGCTTCGGCCGGGTCGAGCCGACCCACTACCCGCACCGCGCAGTTGGCGATGATGCGCCGCTCGACCTCGCTCGCCGTCTGCTGGGCGCCGATCAGAATGACTCCAAGGCTGCGACCACGCTCGGCCACATCGAGCAGGATCTCTTTGATCGGACTCTGACCTTCGCGCGGGGCGTACTTGTTGAGCTCGTCAAGGACCAGAAAGAGCATCTCGGCGGTCTGGCCGGAACGCTCCTTGTCATCGAAAGCTCTTTTCACCGTGACCCCGACGACGAAGCGTTTGGCGCGGTCGTGGAGATTGTGAATGTCGACCACCGTCACCTGCTTTTCCAACTTGATCCGGTTGCGCGCAGGATCGGGCTGATCGGCACGGATCAGATGCTCGACATGACGGATCGATCCCTGCAGCCTCCGCACGAAGGCGTTCACGGTGCCCTTGCCGATCGCGGGTCCAGCCCACTCATAGGCGTCCTCGTCGCTTTGCACCTTGGCGCAGATGAGGTCGACTAGCTGGCGGAACGTTCGAACCTCGGTTCCCTCGATTCTCACTCCCCCATCGCCGATGGCGGTGGCCCGGCGAAGCTGAGCCATCACGTTGTAAACCACGAGGGTGTATTGGGCCCGGTCGTCCTCGGCCTCAGCAAAGAGGAACGGCAGGAGGTCGTCAGAGCAGAATTCGTCCAAAGTCCAAAAGCAGGCAGTGACCCCGGTGGTGCGGGAAACGACGTCGGGCGTGGCGACGTTGGCGTTGCGCCGTGGCGGCGCATAGACCTGGAGCGAGCGGAATGCTTCTGGGGGAAGGTCGAGTGCTTTGTAACGCTGTCGTTGTTCGTCGTCGAGGGCGATGTTGGGATGATCAAGGAAGAGCAAATCCTCCCCTTTGACATTGAAGATCAGGGCTTTGGTGTTAACCGCTCGATTCCCGAGCACTCCCGAATTGAAAAGCGAGTGAAGGAGGAAGGTGGCGTAAGTGGTCTTGGTGGCCACGCCGCTGATTCCCGAAATGTTGACATGGGCGCCACGCCTTCCGTCGATGAACTCGAAGTTGACAAAGAGTGGATCGCCCGAACGCGCCAGACCCACCGGCAGTCTTTCCTTCATCCGGTCGAAGAAAAGAGCGCGATCGCGCTCCTCCCCGACTGCGATATGCACTTTCTGCCCCGGTTTGGGAGGAACGAAGATTTCGGGCTCGAAACGCGTGGCTGTGATCTGGGCGGCCTCGAAAACCTCGGCTGGCAGCAACCCCTCCTCGATCAGGAAGACGTCGGAGTCGAAGCGGGCCCCCTCGTACCGGGCCCGGACCTGGGCCACCATGCCGTAAATGCTGACGATCTCACCGTTGGGAAGGGGTCTTTGCAGGGCGACCACGTCGTCCAATTGGAGGAATCGGAGGGGATCCACCCCCACCCAAAACTCGAGCGGGGTGGCATCCTCCGTCCCGATCACCCGCCCTACCGGCGGGGCGTGCGTCCCATCTTCATCCACCTCACCGAGGCTATCAAAGGGGTCCGACAGAATCGGGTACCTCCGGGCCCCCCGCGCAGGCGAGGGAGTCAGGTCAGTCTTGGCCTGAGCGGCCCAGCTCCCATTCCTTGTGGCACACTTCCGCCCGCCATGGCATCCGATGTTGATCTGCTGTCATTACTGACGATCGCCCAGGTCCCGGTCTCGATAAATGCCGCGGCCTTCGCTCTCGATCTATCGCCATCTGAGATAAGAGACATGAGCGCTCGCCTCGAGCAGCTGGGCGACATCGTCGAGACGAGCCGGGGGTACTCACTGGCACCGGGAAGAACTGTGGAGGTAAAACCGGCCCTGGCCGCCTTCCTCGCTGAAAGATTGGCCCAGAATCTCGACGCTGGGCCTGCGGTCAAGGGTCGGCTGCTGCTCGAAGCAGGCAAAGCCGAAGAAGCTTGGTCCTTTCTCAGCGAGGAAGCCCTCGAGACCGGGCATCGACGACACGACTCCGATCGGACCGAGATCGTTGCGCTCGCGCTCCAGGCCCGGGACGCGGCCGAGATCGATGGCGGGGAGGCCGAGGGCCGGCTGCGGCTTCAGCTGGCCATGCTTTATCGGTGGGCGGGCAGATCACAGGACTCCGAGCGTGAAATCGAAGGCGCGGTGCGCCTGCTCTCAGGCGAGGAACTGGTCAATGCATTGGGGTTCGCGGCAGCCGTAGCAGACGACCGCCAACACCCCCAAGCCGCTGAGCGGTGGGTGGCGATGGCCGAGTCCGCGGCCGCCACTCTGAACAAGCCCGCCAAGCTCGGCTCGCTTCTGACCTTTCACGGTCGGGAACTGTCACGACTTGGTTTTGCCGCCGAGGCCACTGCTGCCCTCCGGCGAGGAGAGGCCCTTCTCGATCAGCACGGATCGATGGTCCAGCGTTATTACGGTCGGCTCAACCGCGCCTGGCTCGAGTTTGATCAGGGCGACCTCGGCAAGGCCGAAATGGACTTCGCCTTCCTCGTCGAGCAGGCCGGATCCCTGGAGGGGGAGGCTTCGCTTGCCACCAACCTCGCCTCCTGGGCACGAACGCTCTTTGCCACCGGGCACCCTGACCGGGCCAAGGAGGTAGTGGCGCAAGCCGGCGATCTTGCCGAACGTGCCGGCTCGAAGGCCGCGTCCATGATCGCCTCGATGGGTGAAGCCGAAGGGGCGTTGTTATTCGATCGCCCAGACGAGGCGCTTATCAGCGCAGATGCCGCCTTGCGGACTGCCACCGAACACCTCCCGGCCTGGGAGAACGCCACTCGATATCTCAAAGCCAAAGCCCTCGTCCTCGCTGGTCGACCCGAAGAGGCCCGCGGCGAAGTCGAATCTGCTCTGGGGGCTACGCCGGTGGGCGGAGACGGTTTGCGCTGGAGAAGTCGAATCGAAGCCCTCCAACTGGACCTGGCCGAGATCTGGAACCCCGAGCGGGCCGCGGATCTCGCCGACCAATTGCTACAAAGCGGCTGGTTCGGGGCCGCGGTCGAGTTGATGATCGCCCGGGCGGTACGCGGCCATGATCAAGATCTCGCTGCCGAGGCCGCCGCTCTGGCGATGCAGCTCGGAAATTTCGTCCAAGCCGCCAAAGCCATTGAGGCCGGGGGCCTGTGGGGTGATCCGATCGCCAGATCAGTGGCGGCCCGCTTGCGGACGCTTCCGGCTGATTGGGCCCCGGCACTCATGTCAAACCCGGCCGTGACCGCGGCGATGGCGACGGCCGAAGACGAAGACGACGACCTCCTCCTTTCCAGAATCGATCAGGCGATGGAAGCAGCCGGTCTTTCCGGTGACCTGGTCCTCAGCCCCGCGCAGCGGCGGGCGGCAGGCCTCCATCGACCGCGGCGGAGGAGACGCCGTTCCGGCTGGCAATGGGCGATGGGAGGCGTAGCCGTGGCCGTACTGGCAGTGGGGTCGGCCGCGATGACAATCAACCTTCTGACGCCACCTGCCACCACTGCTCCACCGACGACCCAGGTCAGATCATCCACCACTCTTCCCGCCGCGATCAATGAAACGCGGATCCCACCGCCAGAAGCCCGGCTCAGCGGGATCTATGCGGTTCGGGGGGGAACGGGCCGGGCCGGACTTTCCGCCGGTGGGTTTCGGGAAGTCGAGGGCTACTACTGGCGTGATTCACCAGGCGGCGGCATCGTCACACCCGCAGTGGCCTATGGCCCCTACGTTTACTTCGGTACCAACGAGGACATCGTCTACGGCTTCGAGATGCAGTCCGGCCTGGTGAACATGAGCGTCGTCTCTGAGGCCCCGATTGTTTCCGATCTTGCCGTCTCCCAGCCTTCATCTGCCGGAGAGGAGCAATCGACGGCAATTCTTACTTTCTCGACCTCCGACGGTGTCGCCTACGGATTCGACGCGTTGAGAAACGGCCCGGCGATCTGGCAGAGTCCGCTCGGGCGATCGCCCGGGGCCCCTCTGATCACAGAAGACAAAGTTGTGTACGCCACCAGCGAGGGACGCCTGCATGCGCTGGAGTTGAGGAGCGGCCGCGAGATCTGGGTCTTCGACTCCGGTGGCGAGAGCTTTGTTTCTGGACCGTCCGAGACCAATGGCGTCATCTATGCGGTGGCCCGGGATGGATTTCTTTATCTGGTCGACTCGGAAACCGGGCAGTCACTCTGCGAGAACCCCGTCCGTTTGAACGGGACCGCCCGGGCCAGCCCGATCGTGACGGGAGATGCAGTCTTCGTCGGGCTCGAGTCGCCGTCCGGCGTCCATGCCTTCGGCGCGGGATCATGCGGGATCCCGAGTGAGGGCTATTCAGCCTTCTATCCAAGCTCCACCTCGGTGCGTTTCGGTCCGGCGATCACTGCTGAGACCATGTATCTAATCGAAGAGCGCAACTTGCTCGCGCTGGCGCTAGATCCGACCCTCTGGACAGATCCCACCGAGTTTCCCTCGCCCTGGGATGGGGTTTTCTCGGCCGACGATCCCATCACCACGGCACCGGTGCTGGCCGACGACCTTGTCTATATCGGCACCCAGGGCGGACTCGTGCTGGTGGCGGACGCAGCAACCGGAAAAGAGGCCTGGCGGTTCTCAACCGGAGCCGCGATCAGGGGGGAGATCGTTGTGGTGCCGGGAGCGGTTCTTGCCACCACCGCGCAAGGCGAGCTGGTCGTGATCGGTGGCAAGTGACGAGGAACCTCCCCGCCGACCATTCTGCGCGGATTTTCACGTCGCTGGCACGGAGAGATCCGCGCAGTAGCTGCGGTTGCCCGTTCTGCGCGGATTTTCACGTCCCCGGCACGGAGAAATCCGCGCAGTAGCTCGGGTGACTCAGCCTCGTTAGGGCGACACCCAGACATGTGAGGCGAGGAATTGAGCGACTTGGTTCGACTTGCACCTGATGGCGACCCAGTCCGAGGTTCGATCGGAGTCATCGACGACTGCCAGATTGGTTGCGACATCGGTTCCGACCGTCATCTCCGAACCGTCCCAGGATCTGACCAGTCTCATCCGGTCAAATAGAGGCGGTGGCTCGCCTCCGTGCCACGCCTCCAGCAGGCAAGTCCGCGTCCGGTCGGCCGTGAGTTCGTAGACATCGCGATCGCCGTAACCCGGATCGGCGTCCTCGGTCGATAGCAATCGAGCCGTCCAACTATCCGGAACATCGAACAACAGAGTCTGCAATGGGATGACGTCCTCCGTTTGGACTCCTCCGCCCACGACCACGGGTAGAGGTCTGCGTACCACGAAGTTGCCGACCTGATAGATCCAATCATCGGCCATCACCATCGCTCCCTCAGCATGGGGTGGATCCCAACCCATGGCCGCATTGGGCATCGTTACCCAGCTCTCGCCATCGAGCACCGCGGTCGATGAACCCATCTTCACCATCGTCAGGCCGCCACCAGTGATCGTGGCCGGGATCGTTTCCCAGAATCGCAATGGCATCGATTCGATGCGTCGCCATTCTTCGCTTTCAGGTCGAAAGAGGGCCGCATCCATGGCGTAATTCGCCGCCAGCAATTGATCTCCCGTCCACGCAGAGGCCTGGGCGGTAACACCGATGGGTGGTGACTCAAGTTGATCCCAAGTGTCGGATTCGATTCGATAGCGATGGAGGCGGGTGCTGCCCATGACCAATAGCTGTTCACCGGTCCAATGGGCCTGGAGGCGAGAGTGGTGGCTTTCGTTGATGTCGAGTGGTTCGATTCGGCGAGTGGCCCCCGTGTGCGGATCTAGCGCCAAGCCCAGTTTCCAAGCCACTACCTCTGAGCCCGTCCAAATAGCGGAGGTGCCGGCCTCGATGAACTCAGGGGCCTCTATTTTGCGCCAACTGTTACCGCTGGGGTCATAGGCCGCCACCATCCCTCGATCGCACCCGGGGTCGGCGTACGGTCGAAACCAGGCGATCAGCTCCGATCCCGTCCAGACAGACCCACTGGTTCCACCGCAGCCGGCAAACGGCGCCGGTGGAAGGTCTCGCGACGTGCCTAGGGCGTGATGCCACGCCCGACCCGTAAGCAAAAAGGGTCCATCATCGAAAGCGGTTGGAAAGTCTCGCCCGCCCCAAACCACCAACTCTTCTCCGGTGCCAAACAGGAGTCCGCCGACGCGATCGCCTTCGCCAATGAATTCCCATCCGGGAGCGAGAAGCGGACGTTGCTCAGGCTCAGGCCAAGTCGTCGTCGTGAGCCGAAAGGTTGTCGTGGTGGTCGAGACCCGCGTCGGCGGGGCAAGCAGAGCCGAGGTCGTTGTTGTCACCTGATGGGGCCGAGGCTGAAAGGCGATCGCAACGAGCAATGCCGACACCAATCCGACTGTCGCGAACCTTAAGGCCAACCGGATAGGCCCGGAACCTCTCATCTCTATCCAAGGGACGAGCTAAACCGGTCCAAAGTTCACGCCAGCAGTGCGCCCGAGGTGGGAAAGTCAAACGACGGTCGTTCGTGGGGTGAAGATCTCACTCCACGTGGAGTAGCGTGGCGTCCGTCATCCTCAGTAGTTCCTCATAGGTCGTACTGAAGACCGCGTCGGGGTGACCGGCGGCCGCCCAAATGGCTTCGTGTCGCTGTAACCAGGGATCGATGTAGGTCGCGATCGATTTCACATGGCCGACAGGGGAAACTCCGCCGATTACCTGGCCGGTGTGCTCCCGGACATATTCGGGCGAAGCTTTCACCAGACATTCGACCGATAGAAACGCGGCGACCTTGGCGGTGTCGACCCGGTGTGCCCCCGAGGTCAGGATGAGGACCGGGCCCCCATCGGCCTCGAAGATCAAGCTGTTGACGATGGCGCCGATGGAACAACCGAGAGCGGCCGCTGCCGCCGCGGCAGTGCGCACCGGTTCGGCGAACACCCGGATTTCGCCGGTGGCGCCCCGACTCCCGAGCTCGCGGCGAACGTGGACGATCGAAGGATGCTCTGCACTCATTGCCGATCAGAACCCGTTCAGGCGGTGCGGACCGAGGCCGCCTCCCCGAGGCCCAGCTCGTCGATCGAGATCTCTCGCATTCTGAACTTCTGCACCTTGCCGGTCACCGTGAGAGGGAACTCCTCGGAAACGCGCAAATAGCGAGGAATCTTGTAATGGGCGATCCGCCCCTCACAAAACTCGCGCAAGTCCTCGATCGAGAGACTCTGGCCCTCGCGCAGGCGGACCCAGGCACAAAGCTCCTCCCCGTATCTCTCATCCGGGAGCCCGACCACCTGCACGTCGACGATGGCGGGATGGCCGTAGAGGAACTCCTCGACCTCGCGGGGGTAGATGTTCTCGCCACCTCTGATCACCATGTCTTTGATCCGGCCGACGATGTTGACATATCCCTCCTCGTCCATCGTCGCCAGGTCGCCGCTATGCATCCAACCCGCCTCGTCGATCGCCTCGCTCGTTGCCTCGGGGTTGTCCCAGTATCCGCGCATCACCGAGTAGCCCCGCGTGCACAGCTCCCCTGCTTGGTTGCGGGGAAGGATCTTGCCCGTCTCGGGGCCGATGATCTTCGACTCGACGTGAGGCATGATCCGTCCCACCGTCGACACCCGCCGATCGATCGGATCGTCCGTGCGGCTTTGGAACGACACCGGCGAGGTTTCGGTCATTCCATAGGCGATGGTGACGCCGTCCATGTTCATGTCTGCAATCACGCGCTTCATCACCTCGACGGGACACGGTGATCCTGCCATGATCCCGGTGCGGAGGGTTTCAAGTTTTGCCGTGGCGAAGGACGGATCGTCAAGCATGGCGATGAACATCGTCGGAACCCCGTACAGAGCGTCGCACTGCTCCTCACCGATGGCGGCCAGAGTGGCGGCGGGCTCGAATCCCTCGGCGGGATAGACCACACCTCCGCCCCGGCTCAGCATCCCCAGGTTGCCCATGACCATCCCAAAACAGTGATAGAGCGGGACGGGTACGCAGAGGACCGACCCCGGACCGAGCCCCTGAATCCCCGTGACGAAATAGCCGTTGTTGAGTATGTTGTGGTGGGTGAGAGTGGCACCCTTGGGATTGCCTGTGGTGCCCGAGGTGTACTGAATGTTGATCGGGTCGTCGAACTCGAGGGCGGCTTGAGTTGATCGCAACGTGTCGATCTCAACCGCGCTGGCACGGTCCAGGAAGTCAGGCCAGGCGAGATCGCCGTTCGCCTGACCGAGAACAACGACGGTCTGCAAACGTGGAAGTTGGCTGCGGACCGAGTCGATGGTCTCCAGATACGAGGTGCCTTTGAAACCCTCGGCGCCGACCAGCACCGAGACACCTGACTGGTTCAAGGCGTAGCTGAGCTCGTGACTTCGATAGGAAGGATTGACGTTGACCAGAATCGCTCCGATCTTGGCGGTGGCGTACTGGACGACGGTCCACTCGGCCCGGTTGGGGGACCAGATCCCGACTCGATCACCCCGCTCCACTCCCAGGGCGAGAAAGGCACGGGCGCAGCGATCCACTTCCTCGACGAAAGCCGCGTAAGACCATCGGATCTGCTGGTGCCGGGAGACCAGGCATGTGGTGTCGGGGTAGGCCTCAGCGACGGCGTCGAGGTTGTCACCGATGGTTTGGCCGATGAGCGGGGTAGAGGCGGTGCCTGAGGCATAGCTGGAGTCGAACATCGTCTTGGACGAGCGTATTGCCCCAGGAGGCTGGACTGCTCGGCTTGACAGGCCGCTTGGTAAGCAGTAACTTACGGTAAGTTATGGCTTACGGCGATTCTCTGGCCGCCCTCGCCGACCCTACCCGGCGCTCGGTTTTCGAGCGATTGGCCGACGGTCCCCGCTCGGTGGGCGAGATCGCTGCCGAGCTCCCCGTCAGCCGTCCCGCCGTCTCCCAACACCTCCGGGTGTTGAAGGAGGCGGGGTTGGTGGGCGAGCAGCGGGAAGGCACCCGGCGCTACTACAGCATCCGCGGCGAGGGGCTCGCCGACCTGCGCGCCTATGTGGAAGGGTTCTGGGAGGAAGCGCTTTCCTCCTTCAAAGCAACGGTGGAGAGAGGAGCAAAGGATGAAGCAGGAGACGACTGAGAAGCAACAGCTCGAGCCGGTCCGGAAAACGGTGACCGTCAACACTTCCATCGAGCATGCCTTCACGGTGTTCACCGAGCGTGTCGGGGAGTGGTGGCCGGTCAAGAGTCATTCCGTCCATGAAGAGGGTGCCATCTCGGCGGGGATGGAGACTCGGGAAGGCGGGGCAATTTTCGAGGTGTGGCAGGAAGGTCGCGAGGTATGGGGCGAGATCACTACGTGGGACCCACCCCACCGGCTCGTCTTCACCTGGCATCCGGGTTTGGAGTTGGCGGAGACAACAGAAGTCGAGGTTCGTTTTGCCTCTCGTGGCAACTTAACCGTGGTCGAGCTCGAGCATCGCGGCTGGGAGGTGCGAGGTGAGCGTGCGGCCGAGGTGAGGGACGGCTACGACACCGGCTGGATCAAGATTCTCGATCGTTTTGCCGCTACCGCCACCACCTGATCATCTGACGGGATCGAGGCGGAGGATCGCCTCCGTCGTGAGGACATAGACCTCGCCGGCGACGTCGCGGCCGAACGAAACCACTTGGCCGGGAACTCCCACCTGCTCGGTCCAATCCCGTTGGTGGGTGGCACCCGCTCCGTCGAAAAGAAAGCTGCGGAGCCATCCGCCGCAGTAATCGGAGTAGAGGTAGTGACCCGTCAACTCGGGAATCGCCGACCCGCGATAGACGACTCCGCCGGTGATGGAACAAGTGCCTGAATCGGAGTGAGCGACTTCCACCACCGGCAACGTAATTCCCTCGAAGTCGCAGGCCTGGGGAGGCTCGAAGCAATGGAGGCCTTCGGTCACCGGCCAGCCGTAATTGAGGGCGGGGGCCGCGACTGAAGCAACGTTGATCTCCTCAAAGATGTTCTGGCCGACATCGGCTATGTAGATCAAGTCCTCGTCAAAGGTTGCCCGCCACGGATTTCGCAGGCCGATCGCCCAGACCTCAGGCGCCCCGCCCCCGTCGATGAAAGGATTGTCGGGAGGGATTTCATAAGGCTCGGTGCCGTCGACCGCGAGGCGCAAAAGTCCGCCGAGGAGATCGTCGGTGGTTTGCCCCGTCCCGAAGGTATCGCCGCCACCGCCGCCGTCACCCAAAGCAATCCATAGGTACCCATCGGGACCAAACGCGATCGACCCTCCGTTGTGGTTGGCAGCCGGCTGGGAGACCTGGAGGAAGATCCGCTCCCGTGAGGCGTCGAAGCCGCCTTCGTCGACGAACTCGGAGACCGTGGTATCTCCATTTCCATCCGAGTAATGGAGGAATAGCCGACTCGGGTCGTCGGGATGGAAGGCCATGCCGAGGAGGCCTCGCTCCCCCGAGTTAGTGACCCGATCACTGATGTCGAGGATCACTCCCGCCCCCAGCTGCCAGACCTGTCCGTTCTTGGTGGCGAAATAGATCGCATCCTCGCCCGGGCGCGGGGTCAGCATGATCGGAAACGGCAGATCGCCGACCACCTCGGTATAGGTGAGCTCGCGGAGCGGAGTGATCGTCGTTGTCGAGGCTTTCGCCGTGGTCGATGGAGTTGAGTCTGAGCTCGTCACTGGGGCAGCGGTGGTGGGCGATGTGGTCCGAGCGACCGAGCTCGTAGTCGAGATCTGATCCTGTGCTGGCCCACAAGACAAGACGAGGAGCAATGCGCCGATCGAGACCCGTCTTGGCATCGCTCCGGCAAGCTAGCGACGGTCCGAATCTATAGAGTCGCCGGCGGATGCGAAACGCCACATGGGGAATGCCCGATGAGGAATGATCAGCGGTCGATATTCGGCTGGGCGATGTACGACTGGGCCAACTCGGCCTACACGACCACCACCCTGGCCGTGCTGCTGCCCGCCATCTTCACCGGCGAGATCATGCCGGAAGGAGGCGTCACCGTCTGGGGGCGAACGGTCGATGGCGAGTCGCTCTTCAGCTACATGGTCAGCGCCGCGGCGCTCATCGCCTTCATTCTTTCCCCGGTCATGGGAGCGATCGGCGACTTCGCGGCTCGCAAGCTGAAATTTCTGCGCACGTTCGCTTACGCCGGAGCGGTCCTCTCGCTCTTGTTCGCCTTGGTGGGCCCGGGCGATGTCTGGCAGACCGTGGTCCTGTTCCTGGTCGTTGAGACCTGCTGGGCGATTGCGGCAGTCTTCTACGACAGCCTCCTCCCCCATCTCACCACCAACGAGACCATCGACCGGGTGTCCTCACGCGGCTATGCCTTCGGCTATCTCGGCGGGGGCATCCAATTTCTGATCTCGCTCCTCCTGATCCAGTTCAGCCCGGAGAGCTTCGCGGCCACCGCCGCCCGCATCGCCATCGTGATGGCCGGATTGTGGTGGCTCGGGTTCGCCATATTCGCTTTTCGGCGCCTGCGGGAACCGGGAGTCGCCGAACCTCTGCCGGCCGGGACGAGCCCGGGCTTCTTCACCTACGCCCGGATCGGCTTCGCCCGGACTGTCAGCACCATCGC
Organism: Acidimicrobiia bacterium; assembly: GCA_050742075.1. Classification (GTDB taxonomy): domain Bacteria; phylum Actinomycetota; class Acidimicrobiia; order Spongiisociales; family ZC4RG35; genus JACCTH01. Next base: position 4,441 of record JBOGEW010000363.1, on the reverse strand, counting down.
CCGGTTGCGCAAGTTTCCCCAGCTGTTGCTGTTTCTCGTCGCGTTCCTGCTCTACAACGACGGTGTCCAGACTGTGATCTCGATCTCCTCGGCCTTCGCCACCGAGACTCTGCGACTGGACACGGCCGACGTGGCCCTGGCCTTTCTGGTCGTGCAAATCGTCGCCTTTGGCGGAGCGCTGCTCTTCGGCGCGATCGCGGGGAAGGTAGGGCCAAAACGGGCAATCATGATTTCGCTCGTCCTGTGGACGGGAGTCTCGGTTCTCGGTTACGGGCTCCCGGAGGAAAGCTTCCTTCCCTTTCTCGGACTCGCAGCCTCAGTTGGCTTGGTCCTTGGCGGCACCCAGGCGCTTTCCCGCAGTCTCTACGGTTCGATGATCCCCGAGGCGGCTTCGGCCGAGTTCTATGGCTTCTACTCCGTCTTCTCGAAGTTCGCCGCCATCTGGGGACCGCTCTTATTTGGCATTGTCAACCAGGTCACCGGATCAAGCCGGCAGGCAATCCTCTCGCTGATCGCCTTCTTCGCCCTCGGCTTCATCCTGCTCGCCTTCGTCAACATTGATCGAGCCCGTGAAGCCAAACAGCTCTGGCACTTTGAAGGTGCCGCCGCCAGCGTCGACTAGAAACCTCTTGTGACGGAGCGGCTCGTAGTGGTGGGTGGTGACGCCGCGGGTATGTCGGCGGCCTCCCAGGCGAGGCGACTGGCGCCCGATCTCGAGATCATCGCTTTCGAGCGCGGCGATTTCGTCAGCTACTCGGCCTGCGGTGAACCGTACGTGATAGGCGGTGAGGTTTCCGAGATTGACGATTTAGTTGTCCGGACGCCAGCTGAGTTCGCCGAGCGCGGGATCGCCGTGCACCTCCGAAGCGATGTCATCGAGATCGATCTCGATCGGCGCACGATCCTGGTCGACTCGACCGGGAACAGGTCACGGATCGGCTTCGACTATTTGATGTATTCGACCGGAGCTCGCCCTCTGCGTCCGCCGAGTGTGCGTGGGGCGGAGAAGGCCTGGGGCCTGAGGACACTCAACGACGCCGAAGACCTCCGCCGGCTGGTCGATAGCGGAGTTCAGAAAGCCGTGATCGTCGGGGGTGGCTATATCGGATTGGAAGCGGCGGAGGCGTTGTCCCATCGCGGTCGCAACGTCACCCTGGTCACCTCGGGTGAGCACGTCCTCACCCGCACTCTCGATCCCGACATGGGGGCCCTGGCCGACGATGCCGTTCGCCGCCTCGGCATCGAACTGGTCACTGGCATTTACATCGATGCGATCGAGGAGTTCGCGGCGTCGGGCGGCGGTTGGGATTGCTCCGGCGATGTGATCGTGATCGGTCTCGGCACTTCACCCGAATCAGAGCTGGCCCGCGCCGCCGGGATCGAGATCGGAGTCACGGGAGCGGTGGCGGTCAACTCCCAACAGGAGACCAACCGACCGGGCGTTTGGTCTGGAGGTGACTGCGCTGAAGCAACTCATCGCGTGTCTGGACGGCAGGTCAACATCGCCCTGGGCACCGTGGCCAACAAGGCAGGACGGATTGCCGGCACCAACATCGGCAACACTGCTCTCGGCGCATCCGAACGGGCGAGCTTTCCCGGGGTGTTGGGAACCGCCATCACCAAGGTGGGCGAAGTCGAGATTGCCCGCACGGGGTTGCTGACCTCCGAATGCGTGATGTATGGCTACGAGCCCGCCGTCGGATCTGTGACCGGTACCAACACGGCCGGATACTGGCCGACGGCTGCCCGGGTCGACGTGAAGGTGATCGCCGATCACGTCACCCGCCGGGTTCTGGGAGGCCAGATCGTGGGCGGTCCGGGGTCGGGAAAGAAGATCGACGTCATCGCCACTGCCATCTGGGGGCAGATGTCGATCGACGACCTGGCCTGGGTCGACCTGGCCTATGCCCCACCTTTCTCGGCGGTCTGGGATCTCATCCACATCGCTGCCCGCCGCGCCGCGGGCTAACCCCCTCCGGCCCTTCGGGCCACTGCCGCCTGCCCCCTCCGTCGCCTGCGGCGACACCTCCCCCAACACTCGCTTCGCTCGCTGTAGGAGGAAACAGCGGATCGGGTTTCTCCCCCCGCAGGGGGGAGTACCAGCGTAGCCGGGGAGGGGGGATCCTCAGGGAGAGACACTCCAGTCGAAATCCTCTTCCCAAAACTCGCGCTCTCCCCGCTCCCGGTCGGCGGCATGCTCGGCCGACCGCAGCTCCACCCGCCGGATCTTGCCCGAGATCGTCTTCGGCAGGTCGGCGAACTCGATCCGCCTCACCCGCTTATAAGGCGCCAGATGCTCGCGGCCGAAGGCCAGGATCGAGTAGGCGGTGTCGTGATCGGGCTCGTGCCCATTAGCGAGCACGACGTAGGCTTTCGGAACCGCGTGACGCATCGGATCCGGTGCCGGCACCACCGCCGCCTCCGCCACTGCCGGGTGCTCGAGGAGCACGCTTTCCAGCTCGAAAGGCGAGATCCGATAGTCCGACGCCTTGAACACGTCGTCGGATCGACCGACATAGGTGATGTAGCCCTCGGAGTCGCGCGAGGCCACATCCCCCGTGTGATAGAAGCCGTCGCGCGTCACCTCGGCGGTGCGCGCCGGATCATCCCGGTAACCCACCATCAGGCCCAGGGGTCGCTCGGTGAGGTCGAGACAAATTTCTCCCTCCTCCCCCAAGGTCCCGCTGGACGGATCGATGAGCGCCACCCGGTATCCGGGCAGCGCCCTCCCCATCGAACCCGGCTTCAGCAGCTCACCCGGTGGATTGCCGATCTGGGCCGTCGTCTCCGTTTGTCCGAATCCGTCGCGAATGGTTACTCCCCACGCCTTCTCCACCTGTTCGATCACTTCCGGATTGAGCGGCTCCCCTGCCCCGACCAACTCCCGCACCGCCACCGGCCAGCGTTTGAGATCGCCCTGGATCAGCATTCGCCACACGGTCGGCGGGGCACAGAAGGCGTCGACCTGACAGCGCACCAAATTGGTAAGGATGTTCTCCGGGGAAAAGCGGCTGTAGTTGAGGACGAGTGCCGTCGCTTCGGCGATCCAGGGAGCGAACACATTGCTCCAGGCATGTTTCGCCCATCCCGGCGACGAGATGTTGAGATGGACGTCGCCAGGCTGCAGACCGATCCAGTACATCGTCGAGAGGTGACCGACGGGATAGGAGACATGAGTGTGCTCGACCAGCTTGGGCAAGGCGGTAGTGCCTGAGGTGAAATACAACAGGAGAGGATCGCTGGCTCTCGTGATGCCCGGCGAGGAAAATTCGTTGGGCGCTTGCTGCGACTCGTCGAATGACGTCCAGCCCGAGGTCGCCTCTCCGACTCCGATCTTTCCGATCTCGATTCCACCGAACTTCTCGGCCAAATTCGTGTCGGCCACTACCCATGATGCGTTCCCACGCTGAACCCGGTCGACGATGTCCGATCGATGAAGCAACGTGGTAGTCGGGATGAGCACCACCCCCAATTTGATGGCTGCGAGGATCGTCTCCCAAAGCTCGACCTGATTTCCGAGCATGAGGACGAGGCTGTCTCCGCGTCGCATGCCTAGCTCGGAAAACCAGGCCGCAACCTGGTTAGAGCGCTCCGCCAATTGGCGGTACGACCACTTGGCTTCGCTGCCGTCGTCCTCGACAATCCACAAGGCCGGGCGATCACTATCAACCCGGTCGAACCAATCGAGAGCGAAATTGAACTCCTCGAACACTGGCCAGCGAAAATCGCGATAAGCCGTCTGGTAATCGAGCCGATGCTCGAGCAAGAAGTCTCGAGCCCGACGAAAGTCGTCCATGCCCCATTCTTGCGCCCCGAGACAAGGCGGCGCAGTGCTACGCAAGAATGAGCGCGGTGTTGTTGGAACGGGACTCTCAGGTCAACCTGCTGCTCGACTTGCTCGACCAGGCGAGAAACGGTCATGGGTCCTTGACTTTGGTGGTCGGCGAGGCCGGAGCCGGAAAGACCTCCCTCGTCAAAAGCTTGGTTGACCGGGCTTCCAAGGGAACTCTCGTCCTGGTCGGCGCTTGCGATCCGCTCTCGACGCCGCGTCCATTGAGCCCGCTCCTCGACATTGCAGTCGACCCCGACTCGGGCCTTGGCAACATCGCCGAGTTCGGCGAACAACACGAGGTATTCGCCGCGTTACTGGGTCGACTCCGTCACTCCGTTCGTCCCGTCTTGTTGGTATTCGAGGACATCCACTGGGCCGACGACGCCACCGTTGACATGCTTCGATTCATCGGGAGACGAATCTCGGAATCGAAGGCGCTGGTCGTTGTCACCTACCGACAGCACGAAGTGGGTCGGAACAAACAGCTGCAGGTTCTCCTCGGCGACCTGGCGGCAGCCGGAAAGGTGGTCAAAGTCGAAGTGCCGCCCCTCACTCTCGACGCGGTCAGCACCCTTTCGGCTGGTCGCGGTTTCGATCCCAGGCATCTTC